>JAHHUE010000049.1 GCA_020024155.1 Oscillospiraceae bacterium
CATTAAAATATAAATTTTTTAGATATAATAATTTATTTATATTATTTTTCATAAATATCACCTAAGTTATTATATTCAAATCTATATTAAAGTGTGAAAAAACAGTGGTTAAAACACACAATAGAATTTAGTTTTATTATACAAATTTGTGAAAAAGTTTAAATTAAGTGTAATAACGATTTTTATTGTATTTAGCTATTGTTTTTTTTCTTTATTTAATGTATCATTATTATTGCAATATAATGTTTATAAAATCTTATTATATAAACGTTGATAAAATGGAGGATATATAAATGGCAAAAATTTTGATTGAAACATCTGCTAGACACATTCACTTGTCACAGGAACATTTGGACATTCTTTTTGGTGCTGGTCATCAGCTTACACACAAAAAAGACCTTTCTCAACCAGGTCAGTTTGCATGCGAAGAAAGAGTTACAGTTGTAGGTCCTAAAAAAGAACTTAAAAACGTTTCTATCCTCGGCCCAGTTAGAAAAAGCACACAGGTTGAATTGTCTTTGACAGACGCTCGTTCTATCGGTATCGTTGCTCCAGTTAGAGAATCCGGTGATGTTGTTGGTTCTGCAGGCTGCAAACTCGTAGGCCCTGCTGGCGAAGTTGAACTCACAGAAGGTGTTATCGCAGCAAAAAGACATATTCACATTACACCAGAAGATGCACAGAGCTTTGGTGTAGCTGATAAAGAAATCGTAAAAGTTAAAGTTGATACAAACGGCAGAAGCCTTGTATTTGATGATGTTGTTGTTCGTGTTAGCCCATCTTTTGCAACAGCAATGCACATTGATACAGACGAAAACAACGCTTGTGGCGGTGTAAGCGAAGGCGAAATCGTTAAATAATTTTCACATAAAATTTTATAAAAAGCTTGTCTGTTATGCAGATGAGCTTTTTCTTTTATACATAAAAAGAAAGGGGGAAAATAATGTATATATTATGGTGCAGAACTTATCAAATGATAATGAAAATAGCAAATTATTTTTTACCATATCGAACTCCTGATTATATAGAAGGTGCAGGTTGTATAGTACAGCTTGCAAAAATAATAAGAGAAAAGGAAATTTCAAAGGTTCTTATAGTTATAGGAAAGCACATTTACAAAAGTGGACTAGCAGATACTATGATTAAAGAACTAGAAAAAGAAAAGATAGAATACATTGTTTTTAAAGATATGGAGCCTAATCCTACAAGCGATAATGTTGAAAACGGATATAAGGTTTACAAGGAAAATAATTGCAATGGTATTATCGCTTTTGGTGGAGGGACACCAATGGATTGTGCAAAAGCAATTGGTGCAAAGGTGGCTCGACCAAATAAAAGTGTGTCACAGTTACAAGGTATTTTAAAAATACATAAAAAAATACCCTTATTATTTGCAGTTCCAACAACATCAGGGACTGGTTCAGAAACGACAATTGCATCAGTTATAACTGATAGCAAAACACGCCACAAAGCATCTATAAATGATATAAATCTTATACCAGAATACGCTGTGCTTGATCCACTTTTGACAGTTGGACTTTCTCAAAACATAACTGCTACAACAGGTATGGACGCATTATGTCACGCAGTTGAGGCATACACAAATGGTACATATTGCACTAAATTAGAAAATGATATGGCGAAACGAGCAGTGAAACTGATTTATGATAATTTATATATAGCATATATTGATGGAAATAATATTGAAGCTAGACAGAATATGCAAAAAGCAGCTTTTTATGCAGGTAGAGCGTTTACACGAGGCAGTGTAGGCTATGTACACGCAATAGGCCACACTCTTGGTGGTTTATATGGTGTCCCTCATGGTTTGGCAATGGCATTTATTCTTCCGTATGTAATGCGTCAATATGGAGAAAAAGTATATAATAAACTTTCGGATTTAGCTGATGTATGTGGTATTCAAGGTAGAGATAATCAAGAAAAGGCATTAAAATTTATTGAATGGATAGAAACAAAAAATTCTGAAATGAATTTACCTAAAAAAATGGATATGATAAGGGATGAAGATGTTGAGCAAATTGTCAAATGGGCAATGGCAGAGGCAAATCCATTATATCCAGTTCCAGTTATATGGAAAAAAGCTGATTTTGAGAGATTGATAAATTCATTGAAATAATGGTAATCAAAATAATAGACATTGCATATAATAAATCGAGGAGTGTGATTTTATTATATGTACTTTCCTAATTATCCAAATGAAGTGCCAAAATATGGTTCTCAAGGTGAAACAATAAAAAATATGCAGGCTACAATGAATGTTGTGTTTTATAAATATCCTGTTTATGAAGAGTTAGCAGAAGATGGATATTTCGGCAATAACACAGAAAAAGCTGTGCGAAGACTGCAACAACATGTTGGATTGCAAGAAACTGGTGTAGTTGATATTTATACATGGTCTGCTATCTTTGCATTGGGAAACATTATCGCAGAACCGTAAAATTATTGGAGAACTGCCTTTAAAATGGTGGTTCTTCATTTATTTTATAAAAATTAAAATATATACTTGAATAATTAAAAATAATGTGGTAAAATGAAATAGTTACAGGACAGAGCTATTATTTATAGTGTTCTATATGTAAAGAGGGCGGAATACGATAGTACGCCATGAACCATGTCAGGTGGGGAACCAAGCAGCATTAAGTGGTTTGTCTATGCGATATTTGCAGTTCTCTTTACATATAAAACAGTATAACCGCCAAAGGCGAATAGCCTGTCCTGTTTTAAAATGATTTTGGGAGGTTTTAAAATGGCACATATTGCATTATACAGAAAGTACAGGCCAAAAACCTTTTCAGAAGTTATAGGGCAAAAAGTTGTTAAAGAAAGTCTTAGAAATCAAGTTTCCAGTGGCAAAATAGGTCATGCTTTTTTATTTACTGGCACAAGAGGAACTGGTAAGACAAGCTGTGCAAAAATATTTGCAAAAGCCATTAACTGTCAGCACAATATAAATGGCGAACCTTGTTTGCAATGTGATGTATGCAAAGGCATAGAAAATGAGTCTATTTATGATGTAACAGAAATGGACGCAGCTTCAAACAACAGTGTTGAAGATATAAGAGATATTTTAAGCGAAGTAATGTATTTGCCGGTTATGGCAAAATATAAAGTATATATAATAGACGAAGTTCATATGCTTTCCACAGCAGCATTTAATGCTCTTTTGAAAACATTGGAAGAACCTCCTGCTCATGTTGTATTTATTTTGGCAACAACAGAATTGCATAAAGTTCCTGCAACAATAGTTTCCCGCTGTCAAAGATATGACTTTAACAGATTAAGTATCGAAGAAATAGGTGAAGCACTTATGTATATTGCTGATTGTGAAGATATTCAACTTTCATTGTCAGCAGCAAGAACAATTGCTTCGCTCGCTGACGGTGCTATGCGTGATGCTGCCTCAATTTTGGATACATGCTTATCAAGAGGTAATGTTATAGACGATAATATAGTTGCAGATGTTGTTGGTGTTTCAAAACAAGAAGAAATACTTAACCTTGCAAGCTATATTATAAGTAAAGATTTGACATCAGCTTTGCAAGAAATATTACTTTTGGAACAGAAATCAGTTGACATAAAACGACTTTGCGAAGAGTTGATGACACATTTTAGAAATTTACTGCTTGCAAATCTTCCCAAAAGCACATATCAGTTGCTTAATGTTTCAGAGGAGAGATTTGATGCAATAAAGAAACAAGCGGAAACAACTAACTATGCATTTATTCAAACTGCTTTGAAAGCATTTGCAGATGCTTTTGAATCTATTGCAAAAGGTCAAAACCCAAAAATTGCTTTGGATATAGTTATTTACACATTATGTAATACACAGATTGTTCCAGTTGATGTCGCTCCTGTGGTACAAACTTCAAGGCAACCACAAGTGGCAAAACAAACAACACAAATTCAGCAATTGGAAGAGCAAGAACAGCTTATTCCGTTTGCTCAATGGTTTGATGTAATTGATATAGTTGGTACAATAGAAAAGCCATTATACTCACTTATGAAAGGCTCACACGCATATCTTTATAATAATATAGTATATATTGATGGTCATGAGGCACTTAATAATTATTTGAGAAACAATAAAGAGGCTGGTGCAATTGTAAAAACAGCAATTGAAAAAGCTTGTGGAAAAAGACATAATATAGGTGGTTATAAAAATATTGCAGATAAGTTTGGACCATCTAAAAATGATGAATTGGATGATATTTTATCACTGCGTAATAGTGGTGTTGAAGTAACAATAAAAGATTAAAATTATAAGGAGCTTATATATGAAAGCAAGATTACCAAAAGGTATGGGCGGTGGCCCACAAAACATGAACCAGATTATTAAACAAGCACAGAAAATGCAAGACGATATGAAAGTATTGCAGGACGAGCTTGATGTAACAGAATACGAAGGTGTTAGTGGCAGTGGCGTTGTTAAAGCAACAGTTACAGGTAAACATGATGTTTCTGCACTTAAAATTGACCCATCCATCGTAGACCCAGAAGATATTGAAATGCTTGAAGACCTTATTGCAGCAGCTGTTAATGACGCTGTTTCTAAAGCTAAACAAGACAGTGAAACAAGAATGGAAGAAATAACAGGTGGAATTAGCGTTCCTGGTATGTTTTAATTATGTCTGACTTTAACGCTCAACCACTGGAAAGACTGATAAATAATTTTCAGAAACTTCCAGGTGTAGGACGCAAAAGTGCTACAAGAATGGCTTATCAGATTTTGGGCATGGATAAATCAGAGGCAGAGGAGTTCAGTAATGCTATTTTGGCAGTACACAATCAAATACATCGCTGCCCGACTTGTCAAAACTTTACAGAAAAAGATGTATGTAAGATTTGTTCATCAGAAATGCGTGATAAAAGTGTTATATGCATAGTGGAAAGTCCAAGAGATGTTACAACTTTTGAAAAAACAAGAGAATATAAAGGCACATATCATGTGTTACATGGCTTAATTTCTCCACTTGATGGTATAGGAGTTGACCAACTTACAGTTAAGGAACTTTTGGCAAGACTTAATGATGGTAGTGTTAAAGAAGTTATAATGGCAACAAATCCTACTGTTGAGGGTGAGGCTACGGCGATGTATCTTTCTAGAATTATAAAGCCTCTTGATATAAAAGTTACTAGACTTGCTTATGGATTACCAGTTGGTTCAAGTTTGGAATTTGCTGATGAAGTAACATTATTCAGAGCTTTAAAAGGCCGTACAGAATTATAATTTAATTATGTATATTTAGTGAATAAAGGTGGTTTTCACCTTTATTTTTTTTGTAAAATGTTGTATACTACATAAGTATAGATGTATTTTTAGAATATAAGAGGTTTATTTATGGCTTATAATTGTTTACTTTTAGATATGGATGACACATTGCTTTCATTTAAAGAAAGTGAAAGGGAATCATTGATAAAAGTTTTAGAAAAATATAATATTCCAGCAACAGATGAAAATATACAGATTTACCACGATGTAAATGAAGGCCTTTGGAAAGAATTTGAAAAAGGAAAAATAAAGAAACATGTATTGGAAAAAACTCGTTTTCAGAAGTTTGGTCAAGCTGCCGGAGTTGAAATAAATCATTCAGAGCAAATGAACAGAGATTATCGCGGATTTTTAAGTCAAAGTGCAATTTTATTTGATGGAGCACTTGAATTTTTAGAAGATGTAGAAGATTACGCTACAATAGCAATTGTTACAAATGGAGTGGAAATTGTTCAACAAAATAGAATTAAAATTAGTGGTTTAATTGATTTTGTTGATGGTGTTTATACATCTGAAAAAGTTGGAGCACAAAAACCAAATAAACAGATTTTTATATCTGCACTTAGAGATTTAGGTGTAGAGAAATGGGATAAAGTATTGGTTGTAGGTGACAGATTACAGTCTGATATAAAAGGTGGCATAAATGCAGGACTTGATACTTGCTGGATTAACTTTTCAGATGAAGAAAATACAACAAATATAAAACCTAAGTATGAAGTAAAAGATTATACACAACTTAAAAATATAATATTGGAAGGTATAGAAGATGTCCCATTTACAGTTGAAAAAAGAAAAATTCAGCTTTAAATCATCAAACGGAGTAGACATAATAAATGGACTTATAACTAGAAAAGCAGAGCCTCCTTATAAAGCAATAGTTCAGATTTCTCATGGAATGCAAGAACATTTAGATAGATATGAGGAGTTTATAGAATTCTTGGCTCAAAATGGATATATTGTAGTTATACATGACCATCTAGGCCATAAAAATAGTATTTCCAGCAAGGAAAACTTAGGTTTTATGGCTGAAAAAGACGGATATAAATTTGTTTTGAGCGACTTGGCAACTGTTTCTGGCAGAGTTAGAAAAAGTTTTCCTCAGTTAAAACTTTTTTTACTTGGGCATAGTATGGGGTCTTTTTATGCAAGAGTTTTTGTTGCCAAATATCCACATCTTTTAGACGGTATTATAATTTCCGGAACTGGTGGAAAAAATAAATTATTGCCAATAGGTAAAAAAGCAGTGTGTATTGCTATTAAATTTAAAGGGGCAAAATATCGCTCAAAATTTATAACAAAGCTTATATTTGGCAACTATTTAAGCAAGATAGAAAATCCACAAACAAGCAGTGATTGGCTTTCAAGAGATAAGGAAGTTATAAAAAAATATCGCAGTGATGAGTACTGTAAATTTATATTTACACTTAGTGGATATAGAGATTTACTTACAATTAACAGTATAGCTAACACAAAAGAATGTTTTGATAATAGTAAAAAAGATATTCCTTATCTTATGTTTTCTGGTGATATGGACCCTGTTGGCGAATGGGGCAAAGGTGTAAAAGAAGTTTACAAAAACTATAAAAATGCAGGAGTGAAAGATATTCAGCTCAAATTATACGCTGGTGGAAGACACGAAATGCTAAACGAAATAAATAAACAAGAAGTTTATGATGATATAATCAGTTGGTTGGAAAGTAAAAAGTAATAATACTTGTCTTAGCAATTGTAGAATTAGACAGGTGTTTTAGAGAGAAAAAGAAGGATAAACAAAATGCTTATAACTTTAGACAATGTTGGAAAAAGCTATGGTATAGATGTAATAGTACAAGGAATTTCTGCTGTTGTTAACGAAAACGATAGAATTGGTATCATAGGCGAAAATGGTGCAGGTAAAACAACACTGCTTAATATGCTTATGGGTATACTTGAAAATGATGAAGGAAATATAATAATAGCTGATAATGTAACTATCGGTTACCTTAAACAGACAGATGGTTTAACATCTGGCAATACACTTTATAAAGAAATGGAAACTGTTTATAGAGATGTTTTTGACGCTATAAAACAGATTGAACTTATAGAGAAAATGCTTGTTGTTACTCCTGATGATGAAGAGCTTATTGAAAAACATCATAATTTACAAAATATAGTATATTCAAAAGACGGCTACAATACTGATTTCCATATTAAAAAAATGCTCAATGGTATGGGATTTAAGGAAGAAGAATACAATAAAATGGTTGGGGTTCTTTCTGGTGGTGAGAGAACAAGATTAAATCTTGCAAAACTACTTTTGGAAAATCCAGATGTGCTTATTTTGGATGAACCTACAAACCACTTGGATTTTGATACTATTACTTGGCTTGAAGATTATTTGTCTTCATATAAAGGTGCAGTTATAACTGTCAGCCATGACCGTTTCTTCCTTGATAAACTTGTTAAGCGTATATGGGAAGTTGAAGATACTCATTTATATGAATATAAAGGAAATTATTCAGCTTTCTCAGTACTAAAAGAAGAAAAACTTAAATTACAGCAAAAACAGTATGAAGCTGATATGGAAAAAGTTGCAAAGTTAGAGGATTATGTTGCCAAAAACCTTGTGCGTGCAAGTACAACAAATATGGCAAAAAGCAGACGCAAACAGCTTGAAAAAATGGAGATTACAGAAAAACCAAAATCTGTAAGAGTTCCCCTTAAATTCAAATTTGAATTTGATGTAAAACCATACGATGAAGTTCTTACAGTGGAAAATCTTGAAGTTCATGCCGGTGGTAAAAAATTGGTAGAAAATCTTAACCTTGATGTTCGCAGAGGTGAAAGATTGATTATAGCCGGTGCAAATGGTACAGGCAAAACAACACTGCTTAATACTATAACTGGAAAAATCAGACCGGTTAATGGTAAAATAAAAATAGGTACAGGTGTGAAATCAGCTATCTTTGACCAGTATATTGTTAATAAATCAGGCTCTATAATAGATAATATATGGACTTTAAGACCAAAATGGACACAACTTGAAGTTAGAAATTATCTTGCGAGATTTGGTTTTAGAGGAGAAGATGTATTTAAAGAAAGTTCTTCTTTATCCGGTGGCGAAAAAGCAAGAATGCGCTTTTGTGAGATAAGCTTGGATAGAGCAAATTTGCTGTTTCTTGATGAACCTACAAACCACTTGGACATATATATGAGAGAAGCTATTACAAATGCACTCAAAAATTATGAAGGTGCTATTGTTGTGATAACTCACGATAGATTTTTGATGAAAAGCCTTGATTGTCCAATTGTAAGTCTTGAAAATAAGACAGGTGTTTTTTATAAAGATTTTGATGACTTTATGGCAAAAAGGTCAGTTTCACAGGTTCTTGTGAAAAAGTCATGCTCATCTAAATCTGAAAAATCAGAGAAAACCACAACAGTTGTTAATCAAAAAGAACTTCGCCGTCAAGCTGCTCAGGATAGAGCAAGAGTTAAAGAATGCGAAAAAGAAATTGAAAAATTGCAGGAACAACTTGCACAATATCAATTGGATATGCAGAACACAGAAATTGTTTCTGACCATCAAAAAATGACAGAACTTTGGCAAAATATGGACAGAGATAAACAAAAAATGGATGAACTTATGGAAGAATGGGCAGTTCTTGCAGAAAAACTGGAAGGTTAAAGAATAAACTTTATTATATGGTGTATTATGAAAAGAGAAAAATCTTGCGGTGCTATAATTTTTTATTTGGGAGAAAATAAACCAAAGATACTATTGATAAAACATAATCAAGGTGGACATTGGTCTTTTCCAAAAGGTCATGTTGAAGAAAATGAAACAGAAATACAAACTGCAATGCGTGAAATTAAAGAAGAAACAGGGATAGATGTTTCTATTGATACACGATTTAGGGAAGTTGTTACATATTGTCCACAAAAAGATGTGGTAAAAGATGTTGTGTATTTCTTTGCAACAACAACTGATTACGAAATTCACGAACAGCAAGAAGAAGTTTGCGGAAGTAAATGGGTTGAACTAAGAGATGCATCAAACTGTGTTACATTTAAAAATGATAAAGAACTTATCAATAAAGCAATAGAATTTTATACTAACATAAAGGAGAATTAAAAAATGATAATTACAACAACAAATAATATTGAAGGTAGAAAAATAAAAGAATACAAAGGTATTGTTTTTGGAGAAGTAATTTCTGGTGTTGATTTTGTTAAAGACTTTGCAGCAGGACTTACAAATTTTTTTGGTGGACGCTCAAATAGTTACGAACAAGAGCTTATACAAGCAAGATTTAACTCAATTGAAGAAATGAAAAAACACGCTGAATGCGTTGGTGCCAATGCAGTTGTTGGTGTTGATGTTGACTATGAAGTTTTGGGCCAAGGTGGTAATATGCTGATGGTTACTGCATCAGGCACAGCCGTTGTTTTGGAATAATAACAAATAAATAAGCAATAATATAATGTATGTAAGGTATACAAAATGGATAAACAGCAAAAAATAGAAAAATTAAAACCTTTTTTTGACTTTTGGGATAAGTTGGACGAAAAAGATATAAATTATATATGCGATAATTGCTATGAAACAGAATATGAGCCAGGGGAAACACTGCATAATGGAGATTGTAATTGCCTTGGGATTTTGTTTTTAGAAAGTGGTATTTTGCGTGTTTATATAATGTCAGAAGAGGGTAAAGAGGTTACATTATATAGAGAAGAGTCAGGGGATATTTGTGTACTCTCTGCATCTTGTGTTCTTTCAGAGATAACATTTGATGTTCACATAGAAAGCGTTACACATACAAAAGCATTGCTTATCCCTGCAAATGCTTTTGCAAATCTTATAGAAAGTAATATATACTTTGAGAATTTCCAAAATAAAATAAAAGCCCAAAGACTTTCTGATATAATGTGGACTATGCAGCAAATTTTGTTTTTTAGCTTTGACAAAAGACTGGCTATTTTCTTATACGATGAGCTTGTTAAAAATGGACCAATTATAACATACTCTCATCTTGAAATTGCAAAGTATTTAGGCAGTGCCAGAGAAGTTGTATCCCGTATGCTCAAGTATTTTGAAAAAGAGGGTATACTTTCAGTATCAAGAAAAGAAATAGAAATTCTTGATAAGAAAAAATTATTTGAACGCACAAAATAATGTGATTAGATTACATACAAATATTGGATTTTCTGATATATTATAATCATAAAATAAATCAGAACAAAAAAGGAGAATGTATTATGAGTATGAAAATTACATCAGCAAATTTTGAGAGTGTAGTATTAAATAGTGATAAACCTGTTTTGGTAGACTTTTGGGCAACATGGTGTGGACCATGTAAAATGATTGCTCCTGTTATTGAAGAACTTTCAACTGAATTGGAAGGTAAAGTTGTAGTTGGTAAAATTGATGTTGATGAAGAACAAGACATCGCAGTTAAATATGGTGTTATGAGTATTCCAACACTTCTTGTGTTTGAAAACGGCAAAGAAGTAAAACGCCTTGTTGGTTTTAGACAGAAAGAACAAATTATTGCAGAACTTGGTTTATAATAGCATAAAAAACGCCGACAGTATATCTGTCGGCGTTAATTTTGATATTAAAAAAATTTTATAAAAAATGATAATTTGCAAAAAATATATTGATATATAGTATAAATAAATGATATTATATAAAAACATTTATTTATATAAGAGGGAGTATAGTTGTAGTGAATAAAAATTTAAAAAAAGATATTTTTGTAATGGGATTTGCATTATTTGCAATGTTTTTTGGAGCAGGAAATTTAATTTTTCCACCTTTTTTAGGATGGTTTAGTGGTAAAAGTTGGGTTTTAGGTTTTCTTTGCTTTATACTTGTTGATGTTGGGTTATCCCTTATAACTTTAATTGTTGTTGCAATGATAGGAAAAGGGGCAATAGGTATATCCGAAAAACTTGGCAAGAAAGTATCAATGCTTATAATGATACTTAATGTTATATGTATAGGCCCACTTATTGCAATTCCAAGAACAAGTGCAACAACTTATGAGTTTATGATTCGCCCAATTATTCCAAGTGTAAGCTTATGGGAGTTTTCTGCAATCTATTTTTTGATTGTAATATTTTTATGTATCAAACAATCCAAAGTAATTGATATAGTTGGTGCAATTTTAGCTCCTGTAATGTTTATAGCCTTGATGTATCTTATACTAAAAGGTGTAACTTCTCCTTTAGGAGAAATAACTTTACAGGCTTATAACTCATCCGTAGTTAAAGAAGGGATTTTAGCAGGATATCAAACAATGGATATGATGGCTGCTATTGTTTTTTCTTCTGGGGTTATTATAGCTATAAAAAGTAAGGGATATACAGATAAAAAACATCAATTTAAAATAATTTCATTATCAGGCATTGTTGCAGCAGTTGCATTGTTTATAGTGTACGGTGGTCTTACATATATAGGGGCAACAGCTTCTTCAATATATCCAGAGGTTGCACAATCTGAATTATTGATAAAAATAACAGACCAACTTATAGGCAGAAATGGAGTTATAGTATTGGGAATTATTGTTGGAATTGCCTGTATGACTACATCAATAGGCCTAGTTTCATCTTCGTCAAGTTTTTTTGTTGAAATAAGCAATGAGAAATTCAAATATACACACTTGGTTATTTTGTTTTCATTTATTAGTTATTTAATATCAACTATGGGGATTGATACAATTATACAAGTTGCTGCACCAATATTAGACTTAATTTATCCAGTTTTATTGATATTGGTATTTTTGGGATTATTTGAAAAGAAAATAACTAATAAAAATGTGTATGTTTTTTCATCATTAGCGGCATTTGTTGTGTGCGTTATTGCTTTGGTTGAAAAAAACTTTGGCAGTATTGTTGTAAATAAATTGCCATTTTATAAATATGGATTTGCGTGGGTTGTCCCTGCAATAATTTTTGGTATTTTAGGTAATTTTGTAAATAAAAAAAATAAGAAAAATATATAAAAACAAAAGTAGTTGGGATTTTATGACTAACTACTTTTTATTTTATAGGGTTAGATTT
>JAHHUE010000005.1 GCA_020024155.1 Oscillospiraceae bacterium
TTAGAATTTTTGGTTAGTATTGATATTGCCAATGTTACAATTTATATATACAATATAGTCAAATATATATTTAATTTTATTGGGATAAAGAGGCAATAAATATGAAAAAATTTACTATAACAATTATTATTGCAACACTTTCTTTAATGTTTGTGGCTTGCAGTCAAAAAAAAGGAAATAAAAATGGAGAAAATTCATATAAAGATATAAATCTTCAAGAATTGCCGTCTACGGAAGAATATTTTAAAATGTCGGATGAAGAAAAAGTGTATCTTAAACAAGAATTAAGTAAAATTCATATTGATGATTGTGAAGAATATTTTGCACAAGAAATAACTGAATTTTGTAAAGATGATAATATAGCAGAATTTGTTAATATATCAATTGAACAAGATGACTTGACAGTTGTTGTTGGAGAAAACAAGAAACCTCTTACTAATAGAATATTTAATATAGAATTAAAACTAAAAAAATCTGATGAAATTGGATTGAAAACTGCTGCTGAGGATTTTGAAAGAAGCTTGTATGAATACTTAAATGAAAATATATATTTTTCATCACAAGCTATATCTGCTAAAATAGTTACATATTATACAGATGGTGGTATTGCATATACTTTTGTTCCGGATATTTTTATGATGAATAATAATAGTATGGTATTCAAAGAACAACCGGAATTGGAATATAAGGCGCAAACAGTTGCATATAACTATTGTCAAAAGAATGAAAATTTCAAATTACAAAAATTTGGAATTATTCCAGAAACAAATGAATTTTTGATACAATACTTTGTAGAAGAAGTTTATTTTGGCAAAAAGGGAAAAGAGTATGAAGAAAGCATAGAAAATCTTGATAATATTTATGAAGATATAAAAGATGTCATATTATCTGATAATGCAATAAAAGCGTATATATCAGAAAATAACTTAACAGATATGAGAATAGTATTTGTTAATGGAATGATAAATGATGGTGAAATGTCATTTAATATTGAATTATAAAATAAAAGGCTATGGATAATTATGTCCATAGCTTTTTTATTCAAATAAAAAAGGTGTAGCTTTATAATAAAGCTACACCATAAAATATATATTTACCATTTTGTTTTGGTTTCAACAACTCTGCCAGCTATGTAAACATTGTTTAAATCTTCGCCACTTATTATTTTTGCCTCATAATCAGGATTAAAAGGCTGTAAAATTATTGTGTCTCCACGACGAGAATATTTCTTTAAAGTACCTTCATTATCACCATAAACAATTACACCTAAATCACCATCATTTAAAGTTGGCTGTTTATGTACAAGAGCAAGGTCTCCGTCTTTGATACGAGGCTCCATACTGTCACCACGAACAATGAGATAAAAATAATCTTCCGGATTTTTAACATTGGCATATTCAACACCAAAATCATCATTGTATGCAAGAGAATTATAACCGGCACGAACAGTACCTATTACAGGTATACCAAAACCAGAGTCATCATATTCTACTTCAAAAGGAATATTGTTTTCAGGAACTGTATGTTCAATACCAAGTAAGAAATCAACACTTGTTTTAAAAAATTCTGCAAGTCTTTTTAAAGTATCAGTATCAGGTGTGCTTTTGCCGGTTTCCCATTTACCGATAGCTTGTTGAGTAACTTTTAATTGTTTAGCAAGTTCTGCTTGGCTTAATTTGTTTTTTTTGCGCAAACTTTTTATTTGCTGGCTGAACATGAATTCACCACCTATAGTTGTTATTTTATATAATTATACACTATAAAAATATATTTGTAAACAACTAAAAGTAGTTAAAAATATAAAAAAAATTATCAAAAAATGTTGACAACAACTAATAGTTGTGGTATTCTTTAAATATAAAAACAACTAATAGTTGTTAAAAATGTGAAGGTGATAATTATGAAAAAACAATATAAAATACTATTGGCAAATATATTAACATTCATATCTGCATGTTTAACTATTGTATGCCTTTTCGCAGTACAAGGTTTTACAGTTCAAACAATTATTTCATTGGCATTAGCTGGATTTTTTTCTTACATAACAATATGCTTTTTTAAAGTTGAAAATATACTTAGAACAACCAAATATAGAGTTGATAATATTCAAAATACATCAAATAATAATGAATATACAATGGTTGCGTAAAAATTTAATTGTTGTTTATATAAAATAAAAGGTATAGCAGTTAAAGCGATACCTTTGTTTTTATTATTCATCAATTTCTATTTCTTCTTTTCTCAAATGGCATATTTGAAGCCATTTAATAATGCGTTCTTTTGGAAGTAAATAATTTAGAAGAAGAGCGATTACAACACCAATACCAGTATCAAGAATACGATCAAGTGAATAAGAAATATAAGTATCAACGGGGGTATTAAATAATATAATACATAAAACAACGCTTCAGGTTGAACTGCCCCAGGCCATACATTTTGGATTATTAAAATAAGTGTGACAACTCCGATAAATAAAAGCAAAAGAATAATAGCGTGTTTTTCTCCGGTTGGATAAAAAATTATATAGATACGAAACAACACCATACCTAAAAAGCCACCAATAGCTGTATCAAATAAACGATTACCACCATGTAATTGGCTGTTTTCCATATCGTAGCCCATCACAAAAACAGCACCAATACAAGCAAATGTAGGATTTCTGTTAAAAGGAAAATATATCAATGCACATAAGGTTGCTACAAGAGCAGTTTTTACATTTCTCATACCAATGTGCAAATTTGGATGATGAAATGATTCTTTCAAATGACTCATTATAATCCGTCCTTAATAATAGTGCTTTTAATATCATAACACTTATTTATATGTATAACAATGTGATTTTTATCCAAAAATAAAGCACAAATATACACTTTTTTGTATACACTTGTTTTTAGTATATGCAGATGATATACTATTTTCTATTAAAATAGGAGTTTATACATAAAAAGTGAACTATACTTACATTTTAAAATGTGCTGATGATACTTTATATACTGGATGGACAACTGATATAGATAGACGGGTTTTGGAACATAATTCTGGAAAAGGTGCAAAATATACAAAGTGCAGAAGACCTGTGCAGTTATGCTATTATGAAGAGTTTGAAAGCAAGGAAGACGCAATGAGCAGGGAATACAAGATAAAACAATTAAGCAGAAAAGAAAAACTGGAATTGATAAAAAATTTTGACAAATAAAAATGGATAAGTCGTATATGACTTATCCATTTTTTATAAGGATATAACTTTATTACAATTGATAAAATTATTTGAAGTATCTGTTGAGAAGACCTTCGAATGCTTTACCGTGTCTAGCTTCATCACGAGCCATTTCGTGTACTGTATCGTGGATAGCATCAAGGTTCAATTCTTTAGCACGTTTTGCAAGGTCAAATTTACCAGCTGTCGCACCGTTTTCTGCTTCTACACGCATTTCAAGGTTTTTCTTTGTGCTGTTTGTAACAACTTCGCCAAGAAGTTCTGCAAATTTAGCAGCATGTTCTGCTTCTTCCAAAGCAGCTTTTTCCCAGTAAAGACCGATTTCTGGATAGCCTTCACGGTGTGCAACTCTTGACATAGCAAGGTACATACCAACTTCTGAACATTCACCTTCAAAGTTAGCTCTAAGGTCAGCTATAATGTCTTCACGAGCGCCTTGAGCAACACCTACAACGTGTTCAGCAGCCCAGCTTCTTTCTTCTGACTGTTCAATAAATTTTTCTGAACCAACTTTACATACTGGGCAAGATTCTGGTGCAGATTCACCAACATGTACATAACCGCAAACTGAGCAAACAAATTTCTTATTCATAATAAATCCTCCAAATTAAATAAAATTAAATTTTTTTACATTTCTCACATTCCCCGTAAAATGTGAGTGAGTGGTGAGATGTTTTAAAACCATAATCTTCATCTATTTGTGAATAAATATTCTGAGAAGATTGTGACACCTCGATATCTTTTACACATCCGCAACATTCGCAGATAAAGTGTGTGTGTGGCTTTGTAGTGGCATCATATCTTTTCTGCCCATTTACATTGCCAACAGTAGTAATGTCGCCATTTTCTTCAAATAAAGTCAGATTGCGATATACTGTACCAAGACTTAAATCTGGGTGTATAACTTTAACCTGATTATATATCCACTCTGCAGATGGATGAATATCTGTGTTGCGAATAATTTGTAAAATGGTTTCTCTTTTCTTGCTGTATTTCTTTGCTGTGTTCATTAATTTAGCTCCAAAACAATAATAAGAATTATTACTGTTTATAATATACCATATGATTGAGCATTTGTAAAGAGTTTTTTAAAAAAATAAAAATTTTTTTTGTTTAGCAGGTTGCTTATGTTATAAGACTATAAGTTATAACATAACATAACCTTTATATATAGAGTATATATAATAAATATTCTTATTAAATTATTAGAATAAAAAACTAATACTTAAATGTCGAAGGGACATAATTTATACCTATTCAAGCATAAGATGTCAAAAAGTTTATTTTTGATAATTAGGAAGGGGATAATTTTGTTTGGAAAGAAATAGAAAATTTTTTTCAATTACTTTGTGTTTAATTATGTTGTTCAATATGTTACAAATGGAGATATTTGCAATTGATAGCCAGAAATTAACTAATAAGGAAGAGATACATCATATAGTTATACCAAAAATCGAAAATCCAATTGAAAATAATAATGTTACTAATATTGAAATATCAGAAGAAAAATATACCATAAATGGAATATGGACAAATGACGGAAATCAATTGAATAACAGCAATATTTTTGAAAAAGGCAAAGATTATAATTTAGAATTTACCATATCAGTAAATGATGGGTTTAAATTTTCAGAAGATTTAGAAATAATAGTTGGAGAAAAAACTATAAGAAGAGATGATATAGATTTTTCAAAAGAAAAGATAATTTTTAGCTATACATACACTGTTAAACCAGTAGTGGAGATAATAGAAAATAATAGTAGAGATATCCTTGTAGGCAGTGATGAAAAATTTACAGATATTCAATCTGCAATTAACTATATTTATGCACAAGAAAATAAGGAAAATTGGACCATAACAGTTAAAACAGGAGATTATAATAGATTTACTGTTTTGAGTGGTTTAAATGGACTAACTGTAAAATCAGATTATGGAGCAATAGTTAATATAGGTGTTATAAATGGCTCTGTTTCTCCAGTTGAAATAAGTGCAGGCTATCCAGATACTGATGGTGTAAGTGTGCGTGAAGCGAATAATGTAACATTTCAAGGGATTACATTTAATATGGGAAGTAATAAAACTGCATGGCATTCATCGGCTTTATCTACACATACTGAAAGTGGAAAAAAATCAGATATATTAAATATTAAAGACTGTACATTTAATGGACAGGGCACAGGTTATGGTGTTTTATTAAGCTCGTATATTACACAATTTAATGTGCAGAATTGTGTTTTTAACAATGTATTAGAAGCCATTGAGATAATGTGCGATAACAGTGCTTTGCAAGGTGCAGAAATAAAAGAAAATATATTTAACAACTGTTCATTTGCAATACATGGTTATTTTGGTGGGTTACAAGATAATGTTGGAACATTAAATATAACCTCAAATAAAATCTCTGGTAATGAATCAATTTATAGCAAAATAGTTGTTATGGACCAGTTAAATAAAGGTTCATTAAAGGTTAATATTGCTGAAAACAACATTGAAAATGCTGTTATAGGTGTTGTTAATCTTAGAGAAAACGGCGAAACTAATGATGTTTTAACTCAAAATAGTTTTGGTAAAAACAGTTTTTTTGTTGAGGCAATAGAGCCAGGAAACATAGAATTTTATAGCACATACAAAGCACCAAATGATAGTTACGGACACTGGGAACTTAGAAATAAAGATGGACTTGAGAATATTGATGTAATTGAGAATGTGATAAAAAAAGCAAATGAAGAGCAATCACGAACTTTGAGTATAACAGGAATTCCTGATGGAGAGCTGATAAAAACATTTACATGGTTCAAAGATGCTATTTATTGGGTTACAGAGAAGAAACCAGAACCACCAATAGAACCTTTACCACCAACAGAGCAAGAATGGCAAAAATCAAAATCCAAAGTGGCTGAAAATTTAGATGAAAATTTTATCTCTGAAATAACGCTTTCGCTTCCGTCAGCAGAAAAAAACTTGGCTACTGATGTTGTTTTTGTTTTTGATGAATCTAGCTGTTTTATGGAAGTAAGAGAAAAAGTAAACAATATGCTTACGCAATTATATGAAAAAGCTAAGAAAACTAATGCCACCATAAAAGTTGGTGCAGTAAAATTTAGAGGAGCAGTTTCAGAATTTGCACTTGAAGAACTTAATGAAACAACAAAAACAAAATTTATTGAATTTATGGAAAATTATATATCAACCAGTGCTACAAATATGAGTATGGGTTTGTTGTCAGGAGAGAAAATGCTTGATGATGATACAACAGTCGACAATAGCAGAAAATATTTAATATTAGTTAGTGACGGTATTTCTTATGTATGGGACAATGAAACAACCGAAGAAAAAGAAAACTTTGGAGTAAATTTTTCAAATGCAGATAGACCGGATATTCCAATTCTTGCAAGTCCTGATGGATGGGATGTAAAATATGGCAATAAATATGTACCAGAAAACTGGATAGAGCATTTTAAGCAAGTTGGCAAAAGAATTACAAACACTATAAATGAGAAGAGCAGTATATATGAAAGACAAATTGATATTTCAAGAAATCCATTTGTAATGCCCAATGAACAATATAGATATGTTTCAACAGTTGATATTTCGCTTTTTAAATCAAATCAGATATATCAAAAAATTGCTTCAAAATATAAAACTTATGCCGTAACAGCGGGAAATGAAGAAGAAATGGAAACATATCCTTATGGACCATCATTTATGGAGTATCTTGCAAATGGTAGGCAGGTAAGTTTTGATGAAATAGTTAAAGATATAGTTTATCTTGTCGATAAAGGCTCTAAAATAGAAGACTATATAGGCTATGTTGCTGATGACTACGATTTTGACTTTGTTAATGATGAAAATAAAATAAGTATTTCTATTGGTGACAAAATTTATAAGGCTGAAAAAATAGCAAAAAATAAATATGGGTTTAAAAAGAATGATAAAGGATATGCATATATACTTTCATATTTTTCAGGTACATTTAAGGAAGATGAATATTTTGTATGGGAAATAAATGAGCCTATTACAAATTTTAATCCAGTTCAACTTAAATATTGTGTTAAACTTAAAAATCCAAAAACACAAGCAGGAGAATATGGTCAATATGATAAAGACGGAAGTAAAAAAACAACAGGGTTATACACAAATAATTATGCTGTGTTGATACCTGTTGATAGCAATGGTGTAGTTGGAGAAAAGCAATTTTTTGATAAACCTACGGTATCATATATTGTAAAAGAGTCAAAACCAATAGACCCAGAAAAACCAATACCACCAGTTGAACCAGAGCCAGTAAAACCGAATGTTACCAGTCCATTGACAGGGGATAACACACCTATTGGTAAGTATGTAATTTTAATGGTATCAGCCACAATAGCAATTGTAATAAAATTAAAAAACAGAAAAAATAATAAATAATAAAAACAAGGTCTTTTCCTAATTTGGAATTGACCTTGTTTTAGTTTTGAATTATTTATTCAAATATAGGTTCTATAATATAACTTAATGGATTAACCTTATAAATTTTATCACGATGCTTAATTTCAACCGGAGTATTTCCTCTGTTTACTGCTGTAAGAACCTCATATTTATGATTATCAGAATATCTTACATAAGATATACATTCATCACTTGCATAAATAAAATATAAGTTACCCTTAGCAAATATATGGTTGTTATTTCTTATGGCAGAAATGTGTTTAACATTATCAAGAATATATCTGTCCATATTCCACCACTTAAAATATCCACGATTAAATGGGTCACGATATCCTTGCATACCAATTTCATCACCATAGTATATACAAGGAACACCAGGCAGAGTAAATAACAACGCAAAACCACAAACGATAAGTTTTTTTGCTTTTTCATAATTATCGGCAGATAATAATCGGTTTGATTGCCAATACCTGTTGGTACCATAAGGGTCTTCTCCACATAAAGCAGTTATAGCTCTTGGAGTATCATGAGTTGAAAGACTGTTCATAGCAACATCAAGAGCCTCTTTTGGATAATTTTCGTATATTGTGAAAATGTCCTCACAGAAGTTATGCCCACTTGTTCCGGTTAGAAAATTTAATATGGCTGTTCTAAAAGGATAATTCATAGTGCTGTCAAGACCAGAACCTAATAGATAACGCCTTCTTTTATTGTAGCTTATTTTATTTGTAGCATCTTCCCATACTTCGCCGATTAAAAGTTTGTCATCACCATGTTTTTTTATAGCAATTCTTATTTTATCTATAAAATCATCAGGAAGTTCATCAGCTACATCAAGCCTAAAACCGTCTGCACCTTGTGAAAGCCAATAATCAATTACACCATTTTCTGCACATATAAAATTTATATAATCCGGTTCATTTTCATTTACTTCTGGCAAAGTATCAAAACCCCACCAAGCTCTGTAACCACATTCGTATTTTGAAGAAAAGTCATACCATTTTCTATATGGGCTATCCAAATGATTAAATGCCCCGTTAGAAGTGTATCTGCCTTCTTTATTAAAATATATGCTGTCACTGCCCGTATGGCTGAAAACGCCGTCTAATATTATTCTCATATTTCTCTTGTGAGCTTTTTCGCAAAGATTATGAAAATCTTCAAGAGTGCCAAGGTCTGGGTCTATTTTCATATAATTTGCTGTGTTATAGCGATGATTTGAATGAGCCTCAAATATAGGGTTTAGATATATATATCTAAACCCAAGCTCTTCAAGATAATCAAGCTTATCAGCTATGCCTTTTAAATCTCCACCAAAATAATCTTTGTTAAGATATCCGTCAGGTTGAGTGGAAGGGTAGAAAAAAGGCTCTTCATCTTTATTTTCTCTATAAATTCTATCAGAAAAATATAGCGTGCTTTTTTTATTACCCTCGTAAAATCTATCAGGAAAAATTTGATAAAAAACTTTGCCTTTTGCTTGTTCAGGTGTGGTAAAGTTTTTGTCATAAACAGTAAGTTGAAATTTACCACCATTTTTGGCGATTTTTCCTTCACCTTTACCGGCATTATATACACCATAACCATTGTCACCTAGGTCGAAACAATAAAAATAAAGTCCAGTTTCTAAGGGAACAAAAGAAACGGTAAAAATGAATTTACCGTTTTCCTGTTTTTTGAATTTCATAGCCAGTTTTTGTATATCATTATTTTCCTTTTGAATGGACAGAGAAGGGTGAATGTCCCTTCTGTCCAAAGCGATAGAAAAATCTATATTAGTATTTTGCTTTACAGCACCAAAAGGAGTTTTGTAAAAAGCATTCCTACTATTAAAAACCTGCATAAATCACCTTAAATTATTCTTTCTAGATTCCAAATATTTTTTGCGTAATCATCAATAGCTCTGTCAGCAGAGAATTTACCGGCATTGGCAATATTCATAAGGCTCATTCTGCCAAATTTGAATTTATCTTTATATAATTCTCTCACATAACGTTGTGTGCTATGATAACTTTCAAAATCAGCCATAACCATATATGGGTCAATGTTAAATAAGTTATCTTCTATTTCGTGGAAATAAACACCATTCAGACCACTTCTTAAAAGAGAAACAACTTTTTGGAGAATAGGACTTCTGTCAATATAGTAATGTGGATTGTAACCAGATGCTTTAAGTGAATTAACTTCTGGAGTTTCCATACCAAATTGAATAAAGTTTTCGCTGCCACAATTTTGTTTTATTTCAACATTAGCACCGTCAAATGTACCCAAAGTTATAGCGCCATTAATCATAAATTTCATATTACCAGTACCAGAAGCCTCTGTTCCGGCCAAAGAAATTTGTTCGCTTATTTCACTTGCAGGCATAAGTTTTTCACTCATTGAAACAGAGTAATTTTCAAGATAAACAACTTTAAGCTTATCTTTTGTATCTACATCATTTTCCACAAGGTCTTTAATTGTGAGAATAAGATGTATAATCTGTTTTGCCATATAATAACCAGGGGCAGCTTTTGCACCAAAAATATAGGTTTTAGGTGTGAAGTCCATATTAGGATTTTCTTTAATTTCAATATATTCTGCAAGAATATTTAAAGCATTTAAGTGCTGGCGTTTATATTCATGAAGACGCTTAACTTGAACATCAAATATAGAGTCAGGATTTATTTTTTCACCTGTTGTTTCATAAAGATAGTTTGCAAAATTTACCTTGTTTTTATGCTTGATTTCCAAAAGTTCATTGATAGCTTGCTTGTCATCTTTATATTTTTCAAGTTGTTTAAGTGAAAAAGCGTTTTTCTTATAACTTTCTCCAATATGTTTATCTAAAAATTCACATAAATCAGGATTGCTTTGAAGTAACCATCTTCTATAAGCAATGCCGTTTGTAACATTTTTGAATTTCCTTGGCTCAAACAGGAAATAGTCGTGAAAAACAGTGTCTTTTATAATTTCGGAATGTAGTTCTGAAACACCATTTATAGAATGACATACATAGCAACAAATGTTTGCAGTTCGTACTTCATTTTCATGGATAAGACTCATATATTCAATTTTTCCTGTATCACCAGGGAATTTTTTGTATAATTCTTCAATAGCTCTTCTGTTAAGCTCTTCAAGAATATCATAAATCCTTGGCAATGTTTCTTTAAATAAAATTGCATTCCATTTTTCCAAAGCCTCTGGAAGAACAGTGTGGTTTGTATAGGCAAAAGTATTTTTTACAATATCGTATGCTTGGTCCCAACCATATCCACATTCATCAAGAAGAACACGCATAAGTTCTAAAATAGCAAGAGTTGGGTGTGTATCGTTTATGTGTATAGCAACTTTATCTGCAAAATTATCAAGTGTGCCATACTCAGCCATATGGTTGTGAATAATATCATTGATACTTGCACTGCAAAAGAAATATTGTTGTTTAAGTCTTAAAATTTTACCTTCGATATGATTGTCGTTAGGGTAAAGAACTTTTGATATAAGTTCGGCATCACCGCTGGCCTTCATTGCTTGGCTGTAATCACCTTTGTTGAAACTTTCCATATCAATTGTTTTTGCTTTTGCTTTCCATAATCTTAGTTTGGAAACTCCCTTGGAATCGTATCCAGATATATACATATCATAAGGAACAGCAATAACACTTGTATAGTCTTTATGGATAACATGATGGAAATTGCCACTCCAAACATTTTCGACATTTCCGCCAAATTTAACTTCAAAGCTTTGGTTAGGGTGAGCTTTTAACCATACTTCACCACCTGGAAGCCAGTTGTCTGGTTTTTCCATTTGCCAACCATTAACTATTTTTTGTTTAAAAATACCGTATTCGTAAAGAATAGAATATCCGCCACCAGCGTATTGGTCACTGGCTAAGGCGTCCATAAAGCAAGCAGCAAGGCGTCCAAGACCACCATTGCCCAAACCTGCGTCTGGTTCACACTCATATATTTTATCTTCTGGTACACCAAAAGAATCAAACATTTCTTTTGCCACACCATCAAGACCCATATTGTAAAGGTTTGTTTTTAGACTGCGACCCATTAAAAATTCGATACAAAGGTAATATACCTTTTTCTTGTTTTGACCATAAGTATCAGCCATAAATTCTTTATTTTTTTTGCTAAGCATAGTTCTTATGCACATAGCAGTAGCTTTATAAATATCATCATAATTTGCGTTTTCAATTGTTGTTGAGTATTCTTCACTGAGAATTTTTTTTACTTTTTCAGACAGTTCATTAGATGTAATGTTGTATTGCAAAATTACACTCCCTTTCGCTAAGTATTTTAATTAAATATTAAATTATATAACGATAATTTAATGGTAATAGTATATCATAATATATAATTCTTTCAATAAAAATTTAATGAAATAGCAAAACATTGATGTTGCCAAAAAAACAATAATATTGTATTATTATATTGAGTAATTATGCTTATATTTTTATATACAGTTAAGGAGATTATTATGCCTTTAAATAAGATAAAATTAAACATAGCTGGTGGAACATATACAATAAATTCTATGGACCCAGAAGAACATATACTTTCAATAGCAAAAACACTTGATGAAGATATGAGAGAAGTTTTGGAACAAAGTCAGTCAGCATCTGTAACAGCAGCAGCTGTTCTTTGTGCAATGACATACCTTGATAAGCTTGAAAAAAGCACTAAGAGTGCAGATAATATGCGTTTGCAGATAAAAGAATATCTTGAAGAAGCAAATAAAGCAAGATTTGAAGCAGAAAAAGTAAAAATAGAATTGGAAAAACTTAAAGTTGATATTCAATTCCTTAAAAATCAGAGAGGAAACAATGAGTAATAATTTTGAAATTTTAGCTCCGGCAGGGGATTTTGATAATCTTAAAGCTGCCGTTTTTTCTGGCGCAAATGCAGTTTATCTTGGTGTGCAGAGCTTTAACGCAAGAGCTTCTGCAACAAATTTTGATTATCAAGTTTTGAGCGAAGCTGTAAAATTCTGTCACGCAAGAAATGTAAAAGTAAATGTTACTTTAAATACAATTCTATACGATACAGAAATTAACAATTTTGCTCAAACAGTAAAAGAAGTGGCAAAATGTGGGGTTGATGCAGTTATTTTGCAAGACTTGGCATCTGCCAAAATTGCAAAAGAAATAGCACCACATCTTGCAAGACATGGGTCAACTCAGATGGCTGTACACACCTTGGAAGGTGCTTTACAGCTTAAAGAAATGGGGTATACTCGTGTTATTCTTGCCAGAGAGTTATCATTTGAACAAATAAAATATATTACAGAAAACTGTGGAATAGAAACAGAAGTGTTTATACATGGCGCTTTGTGTGTAAGTCTTTCTGGTCAGTGCTATGCAAGTACATTTTTAGGTGGCAGAAGCGGAAACCGTGGTCGTTGTGCTGGTACTTGCCGTTTGCCGTTTTCAGCAAAAGGTGATAAAGATGATAACCATCTCAGCTTAAAGGACCTTTGTGGCATTGATATGATAGGTCAGCTTAAAGATATTGGTGTAAAATGTGTAAAGATAGAAGGCAGACTTCGTACACCAGAGTATGTTGCGGGTGCAGTTGATGCTTGCGTTACAGCATTAAAAGGCGAAAAATATGACAAGCAAATGCTTCGTGATACTTTCAGCCGTTCTGGGTTTACAAATAATTTCCTTGAAAATAGATTTTCAAATGATATATTTGGTGTAAGAACAGCAGAAGACACTAAAAAAACAAAAGAAGTATTGCCACAATTGCGTCAGCTTTATCGCAGAGAAGGCCAGTTTGTTCCTGTCAGATTTACATTTAATATGACAGAAACTGGTGGACAGATCTCTATCACAGACGGAGTTAACAGCTTTTCTGAAAACATTACAGAAGAATTGCAAACAACAGAAAACGACTATGCAAAAAGTGTATCAAATGCTCTTGCAAAACTTGGTGGTACACCATTTTATCTTGAAAAAGCAGATATAAATGTTATTCAAGGTAAATATCTTCCACTTTCTGCAATAAACGAGTCAAGAAGAATTTTGGTTCAAAAACTTCTTGATATAAGAAGTATTGCCAATATTTATGAAATTAAAGATTTTAAATTTGAACAAAATAGCCCAAGACAGCAAAAACCAAAGCTAATTGCTCGTTTTGAAAATATACAGCAGATACCACAAGAATATGCAGATAAGTTTGAATATATTATTCTGCCAATAGAATTTGCTAATGATTTTGATGTGAATATAGATAAATCAAAGGTTGTACTTGAACTTCCAAGAGATATGTTTAATGGTACAGAAGAACTTAAAAAACAGATAAACAATGCAAAAGAAATTGGTTTTTCTGCTTTTTGTGTTCAGAATATTGGTCATATACCTCTTGTAAAGGGCGAAAAAGTATTTTCATCATTTACACTTAATGTTTCAAACTCTGTTTCAGCTGAGGAATATTCAAAATTAGGAGTGGAATTTATAACTGTAAGTCCTGAAATTACATTGGAAAATATTAAACGAATATCTCAAAACGTTAAAACAATAGTTTATGGATACGGACACATTCCACTTATGCTTACAAAATCATGTCCAATAAGCAATGTAAGAAAATGCAGTGAGTGTGACGGACAAGGATTTTTAACAGATAGAAAAGGTGTAAAAATGCCAGTACGCTGTCACGGAAAAGCAAAAGGCTATCGTGAGATTTTCAATGCAATACCACTTTATATGGGTGATAGAGTAAATGAAATTAATGCAGATTATATTTCTTTGAACTTTACAGTTGAAAGCAAAGGAAATATAGCCAAAATTATAGATAAATTCTTGAAATCAGAGCCTTTTGGAAAAGATTTTACAAGAGGATTATATTATAAAGGTTCAATTTAAAGGAAGGAAATTGTAAAAATGAAGAAAAACTTTTTATTCTTGTTTTATCTTCTTGCAGGTATTCTTGTTGGTGCAGTAATAGCAAGTGTTTGCAAAGGTATTCCACTGTTAAGTTGGTTATCTTATTCACAGTCAATTGGATTTTCTCCAACAAATCCAGCAGTGTTGGATTTAAGCATAATAAAAATAACATTTGGTTTTGCAATGTCAATTTCTATTGCTCAAATTATTACAATTATTATTGCTTTGTATTTCTATAAACATTCAAAGGTGAGATAGTATGAAAATTGTTTTGGCATCAACATCGCCAAGAAGACAAGAACTGCTTAAACAGATTTTTGATGAATTTAGCTGCGTAGCTCCACAGTTTGATGAAGGAAGCGTAAAAATAAAAAATGCTAAACAAAGATGTATGACTTTAAGTTGTCAAAAGTGTAAAGTAGCATTGGATAATTGCGATGAAAACACTGTGATTATTGCGAGTGATACAGTTGTTGACTTTAATGGACATATTTTGGAAAAGCCAAAAGACAAACAAGATGCTTATAATATGATAAAATCTTTGTTAGGTAATGAACATAAAGTGCATACAGCTGTTACTGTTTATTTTGATAAAAAGTATTATACTTTCTGTGAAACTGCAACTGTTTATGTTGATTATATGAACGATGGTGAAATAGAAAATTATGTTAACACTGTAAATAATCAAGTATCTGACAACAAGCATTGTTATATTTGGGAAGGTAAGGCAGGTGCTTATGGTATACAAGATGTTTTTGGCGCAAGATATATAAAAGGTATAAAAGGTGATTATTATACAGTTATGGGATTGCCTGTCAACAGATTATATAAACTATTTCGTAAATTGGGTGTTCTTGACTTATCAGGAAATTTAATAGATTAGTAAATAAAAATCTGTCAAATGGATATATAACCATTGACAGATTTTATTTTTTAGTTCGTAGATGATATAAAATTGAAATAAATAATTTAAAATTTATACATTGACTAGTGTTAATTATAAAAATATAATAAATTCAAATACATAATAGAAAGGAAAAGAAAGAAAAAAAGTATGTTTGGCTGGATATATATGTTGGTTGTAGACTTGATTATACCATTGACAATGATTATATTAGGTGCTGTTTTTATGAAAAAACCACCTAAAAATATAAATTATTTATTTGGGTATAGAACACCTCGTTCCACAAAGAATGAAGATACATGGCAGTTTGCTCATAATTATTGTGGAAAAATATGGGTAAGTTGGGGCTGGGTATTGTTAATATTATCTTTACTTCCGTTTATAATATTGATAGGAAAAGATAAAGATTTAATAGCAACAGTTGGAGGAGCTATAAGCATTATTCAATTGATAGTTATTCTATTGACTATTGTTCCAGTTGAAAAAGAATTGAAAAAAACATTTGATGAAAATGGAAACAGAAAATAATTATAAAAAGGAAAATTAAAAATGAAAAAAATAATAAAAAAAATAAGCTTATTGCTTGCGTTCTTATTTTTGTTTGTAGCTTGTAGTAAAGATGATGAAAAACAAGATAATGTGCAATCAAACAAAGTTGATAGAGAACATGCTTATTTAGTTGATACAAAAACACAGAAAGAAATTAAAAGTCTTTTGGAAAAACATGGCGTTACAACAGAGCAGAGCGATATTCTTATTTCATGGGCAAATGACTACAATTCAAGAATTACTTCAAAACCATTGAAAGAAGGATTTATTTCAGGACAAGAGGTAGATTACAACACTATATTTATAGAAAATAAAGAGGCAGAAGATGGATATATTTATCCAGAAGCAAATTGCCGTTTAACAAGTTATCTACTTATGAAAAATATGATAGAAACAAACAAAAAACAAATAAGTGATGATACTTTTTTGGTGTTTGATATTGAAGCAATTGATAGCTATGAGCCATTTTATATGAACAAAGATGAAAGAGATAATTTTATTACTTTGTTTAACTGGGTTCCAATGGAAGATGCTAAAACACTTGAAGAACACAAAGAAAAAATAAAGAATGCATGGAAAGATAGAGATATAAAAATAAATGGAAATGATATTTCACTTATAACAGTTTATTTGCATTCAACTTTTGATGATGTGCGTTTTGTTGGGCATACAGGTGTTTTGATAGAAGAAAAAAATGAATTGATTTTTATTGAAAAATATGGACCAATTTATCCATTTAAAACTACAAAATTTAAAGATAGAGATGATTTAAAGGAATACTTGCTTTCAAGACCAGATTTGTATGGTGACGAAACAGAATTAGAACCAATTGTAATGGAAAACGATAAAGTGATATAGATATAAAAAAGCATCGTAAATATACGGTGCTTTTTGTTCATATAAAATTATAATATATGTTGGATAAAATGGTTATTTTTGGATTAAAAATTATTAAAATGGTTAAAATAAAGTGGTGCAAAAAAAATAATAATATGATATAATTAACAAATAATCTGACTTAAAATTATCAAAATATAAGAAGGGAGAGTATATTTTTGTTATTCCATGTAAAATATGGTGCTTTTAAAAGTAGATTTTAGCTGTTGGATTACATAAAAGTAAATAATTATTCAAATGGCTTAATGTTTATAAGTATATAAACACAATAAGCTGTAAGAATATTAAAGTATTATAAATTATTTATGAAAAATTATTAAAACAATTGCAAAAGCTTTTGTATTTATGGTATCATAAATTGAGATATAATGTATATGAAAATATAATTTATATATAGGTTAAAAGGAGAATATGTAATGTTTGGGATTACAAAAGATGTAGGGATTGACCTTGGTACTGCTAACACGCTTGTTTTTATGAAGGGTAAAGGCGTTATAATGAGAGAGCCAAGTGTTGTTGCTGTTGATACAAAAAGCGACACTGTTAAATTTGTTGGTAATGAAGCTAAGGAAGTTATAGGTAGAACACCAGGTTCTATTGTTGTTGTTCGTCCTCTTAAAGATGGTGTTATTGCAGACTTTGATGTTACAACAAGTATGCTTAGAATTTTTATTAAAAAAGCATGTGGAACATCTTTGCTTTTTAAACCACGCATAGTTATCTGTATTCCATCAGGCGTTACAGAAGTTGAAAGAAGAGCTGTTAGAGAAGCAAGTATTACTGCTGGTGCAGGTCAGGTTATGATTATTGAAGAACCTATGGCAGCAGCAATTGGTGCAGGACTTCCAGTTCAAGAAGCAACAGGTAATATGGTTGTTGATATTGGTGGTGGTACAAGTGAAGTTGCAGTTATTGCTCTTAATGGTATCGTTGCATCAAGAAGTGTAAGAACAGGTGGCGATGAATTTGATGGTGCTATCATTGCTTACATTAAAAGAAAATTTAATCTCCTTATCGGTGAAAGAACAGCTGAACAAATTAAAATTGAAGTTGGTACAGCTTATGCACTTGATGAAGAAATTACAATGGAAATTAAAGGTAGAAACCTTATTAACGGTTTACCAAAAAATATAGAAATTACAAGTGAAGACATCAGAGAAGCATTACAGGAATCTCTTGAAAAAATTATTGAAGCAATTAAAGAAACTCTTGAAAGAACTCCACCAGAACTTGCAGCTGATATTATTGGCAGTGGTATCACACTTACAGGTGGTGGTGCATTGCTCAGAGGTCTTGATAAACTTATAAATCAAGAAACAGGTATTGATGTTTATATTGCAGAAAATCCACTTGATTGCGTTGCAAATGGTACAGGTTATGTATTAGACCATATGGATATTCTCAGTGATGTTTTACAGACTGATACAAGAAAAATCTAATATTGGTGTATAAAATTTGCAAGCTCAAAATGGGCTTGCAAATTTAGCATATAGATAAAAATTATAAGGAGAAAGCTTTTGATTAAAAATAATCCTTTTAAAGCTATTCTTGCAGTAATAATTGTACTAATAGGTATGGCTATTTATGCAGGTGTAAATGGAAAATTAACAACATTACCACAAGAGATTTTAGGCGCTATTGCAGTGCCAGTAAAAAAAGCAACAGCACAAATTTCCAATAAATTTTCTGTTTTAAAAGATAGATATCTTGATATTGATGAAATTATAGCAGAAAATGAAGAGCTTAAAGAAAAAAATAAAGAGCTTATGGAAAAACAAGTAGAATACGATAAAATGAAGATAGAAAACGAGAAATATAAAGAATTTCTTGAAATAAAAGAAGAACATCCTGAGTATGATTTTCATTCTGCATCTGTTATTGGTAGAGATGGTCAAGACAAGTTTTACTCTTTTACAATAGATGCCGGTAAAAAAGACGGAGTAAAAGAAAACGATGTTGTTTTGTCTTCAATGGGTGCAATAGGTGTTGTTGTTGAATCTGGATATAATTATTCAAGAGTATCAACAATATTAAGCCCATCTGTTAATGTTGCGTGTTTTGTTAGCAGCACAAGAGATACTGGTGTTGTTTGTGGCGACAGTGAATACAGTCATCAAGGCAAAACAGTTATAAAATATCTTCCTAAAAATACACAAGCAGAAGTTGGAGATATAATCAATACAACTGGTATGGGTGGAGTTTTCCCAAAGGACTTACTTATCGGTACAATAGAGAGCATTGAAACAGATTCTTCAGGTAATTATAATTATGCTGTTGTGGAACCAGTTTCAAATATAGCAGAAGTTAAGACAGTTTTTGTAATTAAAAATTATAATAGTCAGGAGTAACAAATGAACAGTAGAAAACTGGCAATAGAAAAAATAATAAAATATACATTGCTTTCTCTGTATGTATTTGTTTTATATATATTGCAAGGAATACCTGGCTTTTTATCAATTTGGGGTGTAAAGCCTGTTTTGCTAATACCTTTTTGTATAAATCTTGCAATGCTCGAAGATGAACAATATACAATTATTGTATATGTAATTGCAGGAATGTTATTTGAACTTTCAGCAGGAAGAATAGTTGGATTTTATACAATACCAATTATAGTAGCATGTACAATATGTTCTGTTGTGGTTAAGTTTTTCTTTAAACCTAATTACAGAAATACAGTGGGACTTTCTTTTGTGTGTACATTTGTAATATTGTTAATAGACTTTTTCTTTGGATATGTGCTTTCCGAATATCACGGGATATTTATAATATTTATAAAAAATGTCTTTTTGGCAAGTTTATATTCAGTGGTGTTTTCAATTATATATTATAAAGTTATAGTATCAGTACAGAAAAGATTTAGAAGATTTAATGCGAGGTAGATTTTGAAAAAAGAATTTGTAACAAGAATAAGAATTTTGTCACTATTCATAGTGGCAGTATTTCTTTTGTTTGTAACAAAGCTTGTGCAATATCAGATAATAGATGGGGAAAAGCATTATCAAAATTCCAATACATCTGTTGTTTTCAGACAAACTTTGGCAGCATCAAGAGGTGATATTGTAGACAGATATGGTACATCTATTGCTTCAAGTCATATAGTTTTTAATGTTGTTCTCAATAAAGCTACACTTAAAAACGAAAACCTTAATCAGCGTATTGCAGATGTAATAAAAATACTGGAAGAAAATGGTGAAGATATAAACGATATTCTTCCTCTTGAAAAAACAGCACCTTATGATTTTATTTCTAATAAAGAAAAAGAAATAGAATGGGTTAGAAAAACACTTGAAGTAAATATATATGCAACACCAAGTGATATTTTGGATAAATTGACAGATAGATATTCTCTTGAAGATTATCCGGAAGATATGAGAAGAAAAATTGGTGGTGTGCGATACACTATGGAAAGAGAAGGATATGCATTAAGTTATCCTTTTACAATAGCAGAAGATGTTGGAGAAAAAACAGTTGCTGTTATAACAGAAAATTCAAGACAGCTTGTCGGTGTAGAAATATATGATACAAGTAAAAGATATTATGAAAATGGCACTATTTTGCCACATATACTAGGAACAGTTGGCCCTATATACGCAGAAGAATATGAAGAATTAAGTAAACAAGGGTATAAAATAAACGATACTCTTGGCAAATCTGGACTTGAAAAGGCTTATGAAAGTTATCTTAAAGGTTCGGATGGTGTAGTTCAAATAGAAAGAAATATGTATGGTGAAATTACAGATAGAAACGTAATTACTCAGCCAGAAGAAGGTAATACAGTAAAACTTACCATAGACTATGAACTGCAAGAAGAATTAAATAAAATTCTTGAAAGACAAGTAGAGGTTCTAAGACAAAAGAAAACTCAATGGGGTAAAGAAACGGAAGGTATTTCAGCTGTTGTAATTGATGTTGAAACAGGTGGAGTACTTGCTGTTGCAAACTACCCAAGTTATGACCTTAATCTGTATTCATCAAATTACTCAGAATATCTTGCTGACCCCAATAAACCTTTGTTCAACAGAGCATTTCAAGGTTTGTACAGACCTGGTTCTGTATTTAAAGCTTCGGTTGCTATTGCTGCTTTGCAGGAAGGCATTATAAAGGAAGATACAAAAATAAATTGTACTGGTAGATATATGTACTATGCACCAAGTTATACACCAAGTTGTGCTAACGGCAGAGTGCATGGAAACATAGATGTAAAAGAGGCACTTAAAGTTAGTTGTAATAACTTCTTTTTTGAAGTTGGTCGTCTTCTTGGTACAGAAAAGATGAACGAAATTGCTTATCAGTGTGGATTAGGTGTAAAAACAGGTCTTGAAGTTCCAGAACAAAAGGGCGTTTTGTCAAGTCCGCAATATACAGAAAGTCTTGGCGGAACATGGCAGGTAGGTAATGTTATTCAGCTTGCTATTGGACAGTTGGATACAAATATCACAACAGTTCAGCTTGCAACTTATGCTGCAACATTGGCAAATAAAGGTAAAAGATTGAACACACATTTATTGGATTCAATAAACTCTATTGATGGCGAAGTTGTATATGAAACACCAATAAATGTTATATCAGAACTTCCAGATAAAAATAATTCATACGAAATAGTGGAAAAAGGTATGCTTATGGCATCTCAACAAGGTGCAGCGGCAGCTTTTCTTGGAGATTTACCATACGGGGTTGCATCAAAAACAGGTACAGCGCAGGTTCCAGGTGATTTGTATAACGCAACAATGATGGCTTATGGGCCAACAGAAAACCCTAAAATTGCAATAGGAATTATTGCAGAAAAAGGTGGTAACGGATATTATCTTGCTCAAAGTGTAAGACAAATTTTTGAAACATATTTACACCTTCAAGAAGTTAGACAAAATCCTGATTGGAAAAATATTCTTGAACAAGAAAAAATTGCTAAGGAAGAAGCAGAGCTACAAGCAGAACAAGAACAAAACCAAACAATTGATTTGCCACAAGAACGCTCATAAGGACATTATTATATAAAAATATAAATATTTTGTAGGTTAATGTTGTAAAAAACTATATTCTTATGATATAATTATATAGTGATGTAGATAATATGTATTTATGGAGGAATAATGGCACAGGTTATAATGATTGCATCTGGTAAAGGAGGAACAGGCAAAAGCACTGTTGCATCTTTTTTAGCTTTGGAGCTAGCGTTTAAAGGCCATAAAACTTTTTTGACAGAGTTGGATTTGGGCTTGCGCAGTATAGATGTAATTTCCGGTGTCAGTGACAAGACGGTATACGATATAGGTGATGTTCTGGAAAGTGATTGCAAAACCGATAAGGCTATAATTGTCAGTCCTCATTCAGATAAATTACACATTATGCCTGCACCATGCAGAAAAAATAATATTAAACTGAACAATCTAAAAAAGATGATTGATAAATTATATAATGACTATGAATATATAATTATTGATACACCAGCAGGTTTAGGCGATGCCTTTGGAGTTGCAATAAATTGTGCAACAAGTGCAATAATTGTTGCAACACCAGACACTGTAAGTGTAAGAGATGCAAGGATAGTATCTGATGAAATAAATAACGGTGGTATAACAGATATAAAATTGATTATCAACAAATTTGACCAGAATACATTTAAGTATTCTGGTTTTGAAGATATGGATCAGGTGATAGATATGTGTTGTGCTCAATTACTGGGTATTATACCGTATAATTCAGATATACAAGTTGCAGCAATGGATGGAAAAGTTATCAATAAAGATTGTCTTACAGCAAAGATTTTTTCAGCCATTGCAAATAGATTGCAAGGAATACATACACCAATGAACATAAGATAATGGAGGCACAAAATGAATATAGCAATTATAGCTCACGACAAGAAAAAGGAACTTATGGTACAATTTTGTATCGCATATAGTGGTATACTTGCCAAACATACTTTGCTTGCCACTGGTGTTACAGGTAAAATGGTTGCAGAAGCAACAAAACTAAATGTTCATCGTTTTTATAGTGGGTCACAAGGTGGTGACCAACAAATTGCAGCAAGGTTGCAATATAATGAAATTGATATGCTTTTGTTTTTCCGTGATGCGATTACAGTAAAAGCTACTGAACCAAGCGACAAAAACTTGCTCAGACTTTGTGATGAAAATAATATTCCTGTTGCTACAAATATTGCGACAGCTGAAGTTTTGATTCATGGCTTAGAAAGAGGAGACCTTGATTGGCGTAATATTGTTAACCCAAAAAATAACAGATAATTAAATATTGTATAAAATTAAGAGCATTGATTAAGTTCAATGCTCTTTTTATATAAGATGTATTTAATTATTATTTTTTCTATATAAACTAGGGGAAACACCAAATGATTTTTTAAATACATTTGAAAACTGATAAGCGTTATTAAATCCAGTTTCAAAAGCTATATAGCTTATACTGTGGTTACTTTTTAAAAGGAGATTAACTGCCATATCAAGCTTTGATTTAGTTATAAAATCTTTTGTAGACATACCAATAACTGATTTAAAACATTTATATAAATAGCTTTGAGAAACATTGCAAAGGATACACAAATCTTCAACAGTTATATGTAAACTGGAATTATTTGAAATATACTCGTGACATTGCATAACAATTTGTTCTTCATTAGTATTTTTTGTTTCTATTATTTCATTTGATATTTTTCTTTGAGAACTATATGCTATATCTCCAATAAGACTTTTAAGTAATAAATTTACACGATAATAATGTCCAGAGCAATCATTTATTGCTTGTTCACAAATTGAATATGTAGTTTTCATCATATTATCAGAAATAAGATTTGGATATATAATAATATCATTTATTCCTAACATATCTGAAAAAACTTTATCTTCTAAAGGAGTGGATAAAGAAAAATTTATTGATATAAACTGACAATTACTTCTCTCTGATATTTCTGCATGATATAGAGAACCCGGAGCAAAAAGTATGCAGTCACCTGTTTGAGCATAGTGAATATTTTTACCTAAAAATATATCACCATAACCATTCAACATAACAAGGATTTTGTATTCATTCAAAATAGAAACAGGACTTTTTTTATTTGTTGTTTCATTTAAGTATGCAATACTTGTGATATTATAAGTGAGTTTTTCAATGGTTCTAGCAATGGAATCTTTGGATAAAATTTTAATTGAAGTTTTCATATAATGTTGTCCTTTTGGTCAAATATATTGTATATTTTATCACAATGTTATTATTTTGTAAAATATTGTAACAAATTAGTTATGATTTTTATATTTTTGGTGTAGATTTAAACATTGTTAAAAAGTTATCTAATAGTACACTAATATTGTAACCATTATTTATAGGAGGGAAAAAATAATGAAAAAGCTTACAGCAATTATTCTTTCATTTGCTATGGCTGTTTCTATGGTTGCTTGCTCATCAGCTTCAAAAAATGAAGTTGTTGATGTTGAAGTATCTAATACAAAAACAGCTGATATTGTTATTGTTGGTGCAGGTGCAGCAGGTCTTGCAGCAGCAGTTGAAGCAGTAGACAATGGCGCAGAAAGCGTTATTATTCTTGAAAAAACAGCTACAACAGGTGGCTCACTTAACTTTACAAGTGGTTCTATGTCCGGTGCTGAAACAGTTGTTCAGAAAATTGACGGCGTAGAAGATACAAAAGAAAGCTTTGTACAGGATATTCTTAAAAACGGTGCAAACCTTGGTGATGAAGAACTTATCCGTACATTTGTTGACGAAGATGTTGACGCTATTCAGTGGCTTTGGGACCACGGCTTGTCTGATAATAAATTCTCAACAGACCGTGAAACAGGCACAATGAGCGTATTTGCACCAGAACACGCATTGTACTCTGTAAAAAGAACATTTAAGCCATCCCCAGATAACAAAGAAAAATATAAGAGCGCAGCTCACGAAATTCTTGATGCAGAAGTTGCAAAACTCTCTCAGGTAACAATTGATTTCCAAACAACAGCTGTTCAGCTTCTTAATAATGAAGATGGTCAGGTTCTTTCTGTAATCGCAGTTGACCAAAACGGCGACAAAGTTCGTTATGATGCACAAAAAGGTGTTATTATGGCAACAGGTGGTTACTCAGGTAACCAAACTCTTATGGGCAAATTTACAGAAAATGGTGCAAACTACCTTCCAGGTGGTTCAAGTGCAGCAGATGGTTATGGTATCTACATGATGCAAAACATCGGCGCATACGTTGATGAAGAAAAAATGGGTTATATCCCAACATTCCCAATGGGTCTTGATACAGGTAACGGTCCTGGTAAAATTGCTTCTACATATATGTGGAAAACAGGTGGTATCTGTGTAAACCAAGAAGGTAATCGTTTTGTTGATGAAACAGAAGATTCTGTTGAAGTAAGAGAAGTTGCTCTTGAAGAACAGACAAATGCAATTCAATATGACATTTTTACAGATAACATTATCAATACAGCAGTAGAAAAAAATGCATCAGTTTTCTGGAACTTCTTCTATGCTCCAGGTAAACCATTTAACAATTTTGTTGTAGAAGCTTCTTCACTTGAAGAATTGGCAGAAAAACTTGGTATGCCAGCAGAAAACCTTGTTTCAACAGTTGAAAAATACAACGAATGTGTAGAAACACAAACAACAGACGAATTTGGTCGTCAGTTTACAGAAGATTCCTTAAACCACGAATACAATGTTGCAATCAATAAAGTTGAAGGTGACAAATACTATGCAGTACCACTTAAAGCTCTTTGTGTTATGACACTTGGTGGTGTTAAAACAAACAAAGATTGTCAAGTTTTAGATGCTAACGGCACAGCAATTCCTGGTCTTTATGCAGCAGGCGAAGTTGTTGGTGGTATTTGGGGCAGATTTGTATCAAGTGGTACAGGCGTTATGGGTCCAATCGCATTTGGTAGAATTGCAGCAAGAACTGCTATGAACACAGAATTGGCAAAAGACTACACAATTCAACCAGCTCAAACAGTTATCACAGAAGATATGTTTGCTAAAAAAGAAGCTAACACAGAATCTCGTTTTGATATGAGTAAAGCTCTTAAAGATGGTGAATACAACGCAACTGTTGATGGCCAAGAAGGTCCAATGGAAGTTAAAACAACAATTAAAGACGGCAAAATAAGCAATGTTGAAATTGTTTCTAACCATGAAACAGAATCAGTTGCAAAAGCTGCTCTTGAAGGTGTTCCATCAAAAATTGTTTCTGGCAATACATGTGATGTAGATACAGTTTCAGGTGCAACACTCACATCAAACAGAATTATGGACGCAGTTGCTATTTGTCTTGAAGAAGCATCTAAATAGTTAAACAAAAAGATTTTAATTCTTTAAATAACAGGTGTAATCTTAAAGATTACACCTGTTATTATGTAAAAATATGAAACGGAAAAATTGACAAGATAATCATAAATAAATACTTAATTATACAAAATATTTGTAAAATACATCTTGTATATGCAACTTTTATGTGATATAATTCCTATGCTATACAAGGTAGAGATTAGACAAATATTTCTAAACATCTATCTATAATAGTTTAGTATAGAGTATTTAGGGTATAATTAAAAATCATTAGATGGTATATAATACATCTTTTATAGTTAAGCTGTTTCGTCAGATTTTAGTAAACTGACCTAATGGCTTTTTTAATGCGGTCAAAAGTTTGATTTTTGCTTAATATGATTTTATTGTACAAGAAAATCAGGAGGAACAATTATTTATGTATGATGTATTGATTATTGGTGCTGGCCCAGGTGGAATTTTTTCAGCTTATGAACTTGTAAAGAAAATGCCAGAACTTAAAATTGCTATTTTTGAAACAGGCACAGAGCTTAGCAAGCGTAAATGTCCTATTGACGGAGTAAAAATTAAAAGCTGTATAAATTGCAAAAGTTGTGCTATTATGAACGGTTTTGGTGGTGCAGGTGCTTTCTCTGATGGAAAATATAATATTACTAATGATTTCGGGGGTACATTGTATTCTTATATAGGTAAGAAAAACGCAATTGAACTTATGGAATATGTTGACAGAATCAATATGGAAAACGGTGGGGCAGAAACAAAAATGTATTCAACTGCTGGCACAACATTTAAGAAAAAATGTATGCAAAACAAATTGACTTTGCTTGACGCATCAGTTAGACATTTGGGTACAGACATCAACTATATTGTTCTTGAAAATATATATCAGCAGTTAAAAGATAAGGTTGATTTTTTCTTTAATACACCAGTAAGAAAAATTGAAAAATTAGAAAACGGTTATCGTGTTATTACAGATAAATCAACAGCAGAAGGCAAACAATGTATAGTTTCTGTTGGTAGAAGTGGCAGCAAATGGATGGAAACAGTTTGCAAAGATTTGGATATTCCTACAAAATCAAACCGTGTTGATATTGGTGTAAGGGTGGAAATTCCATCTGCAATTTTTGAACATATTACAGATGAAATGTACGAAAGTAAAATTGTTTATCGTACAGAAAAATTTGAAGATAAAGTTCGTACTTTCTGCATGAACCCTCATGGAATTGTTGTAAGTGAAAATACAAACGGCATTATTACTGTAAATGGACATAGCTTTGAAGATCCTTCAAAGAAAACAGAAAATACAAACTTTGCACTTTTGGTTGCAAAACACTTCTCAGAACCATTTAAAGATAGTAATGAATACGGAGAAAGTATTGCAAAATTATCCAATATGCTTGGTGGCGGTGTAATAGTTCAAAGATTTGGCGACTTGGAAAGAGGCAGAAGAAGTACGCAAGCTAGAATTGAAGAAGGTTGTGTTCGTCCAACATTATCAGCAACTCCTGGTGATTTGAGCCTTGTTTTGCCAAAGAGAATTTTGGATGGTATCATTGAAATGATTTATGCTTTGGATAAAATCGCACCAGGTATGGCAAACGATGATACACTTTTGTATGGTGTAGAAGTTAAATTCTACAATATGGAAGTTGAACTTTCTAATAAATTGGAAACAAAACATAAAGGTTTGTATATTATTGGTGATGGTAGTGGTGTTACACACTCATTATCTCACGCATCTGCAAGTGGTGTGTATGTTGCAAACAACATTATGCAGGAAATGAAATAACATAATTTATAAAAAAAGAACGACATAGTATGTATTTACTATGTCGCTTTTTATTTGAAGTCAAAGTTTAGTTATATATTATATAAATTAAAAGAATATTAAAACTAATTAATATATTTTAGTGAAGTTTATGATAAATATATTGAGCATAAAATTTTATAAATAATTAAAGCTATTGTAATTATGACTATCTATTAAAAAATAAAATCTCCTTTGCAATATAAACAAAGGAGATTTATATAAGATTATTTTAGAACAGAAATAGCATCTGTAATTGTTTTTTCCATAGCCAGTTTACCATATTTATCAACGTCAGCTTTGTTCTTTTCGCCATGAGTAATACATCCAGCACCACCAATACATCCACCAACACATGCCATACCTTCTATAAAGTTTGCATTAAGCACATTTTTGCTCTTTTTCAATAAAGCCATACGGCAAGCATCAAGACCATCACAAGCAATAGGGTTTAAGTCAAATTCAAGATTTTGCTCTTTCAAACCCTCAGCAACAGCTTCTGAAAGTCCACCGGACCTTGCAAAAATTCTGCCAAAGAAAGATGCATTATCCAAAACATCTTCTTCCAAAGTTGTAATATCAATATCACGACTGTCAAATAGAGCTTGTAACTCTTCAAATGTAATTGCTACATCAATATAAGGTTTAACAGTTTCAAGCTGTATTTCAGCCTTTTTGGCTGTACATGGACCAATAAAAACAATTTTTGCATTTTCAGTGGTTTCTTTTATGTATTTTGCAATTGTAGCCATTGGTGAAAGATTATGTGAAACATAAGGAATCAAATCAGGAAATGCTGTTTTAACATAGGTAACAAAAGCAGGACAACATGAACTTGTAAGAAATCCTTTTTCTGCAAGCTCTCTTGATTCTGCATGAGCAACCATATCAGCACCTAAAGCTGCTTCTACAACTGTATAGAAACCAAGTTTTTTAATTCCTGCAACAACTTGACCAAGTTTTGCGTGTTTAAATTGACTTGAAATTGCAGGGGCAATAAGAGCATAAACTTTATAGTTTTGGTTGTTATCACTATGTTTAAGAAGGTCTATTGCATTGAGAATGAATGATTTATCTGTTATTGCACCAAATGGACAACGATAAACACAAGCACCACATTGAGTACATTTATCATTATCAATTGATGCGCAATTAGTTTCATCTATTGAAATAGCTTTTATAGCACAAGCAGTTTGACATGGGCGCTTTCTGTTGACAATAGCAGAGAATGGACAGACTGTTGCACAAAGACCACAGTTTACACATTTTGATTTGTCTATATGAGCTGTATGATTTTCGTCAAAAGTGATAGCTCCTTTTTTACAACTGCTTTCACAGTGGTGTGCAAGACAACCACGACATAAATCAGTAACTTCATATCCAGCTGTTGGACATTCGTCACAAGCAATATCAATAATTTCAATTATATTAGGGTTATTAGAATCTCCACCCATAGCTAATTTTACACGTTCACCAAGAATAGCATGTTCTTTATATATACAACATCTTGCAACAGGTGTTTCACTTGAGATTTTTTTAGGAATTTTAAGAACATTTGAAAGCAAAGTACCGTTCCAAGCTTCTTTTGCAACTTCGCGTAATACTTTGTATTTAAGTTCTTGTACTTTTGTATCAAATTTAACCATTTATAACTCCTTAAAAATAAATTACTTTAATTTTTTTACCCATCTTTTTCAGTGCGTCTGAAAGCTCATCAACTAAATTCATTTTTATACTGAAAGTGATAGGCAAATCTGGGTTTTGATGAGCAGGATTTATTGCACGACCAACAAAAAAATTTATGTCAGTAGCTTCTTCAAAAAGCATTCTGCTTATTAGTGAAGCTCCATCATGCTTAATATTCCAGTGTTCGTAGAAATTATTTTCACCAAGATAGTCTTTGGCATACTCTACAACACGATTTATTGTTATAACACCTTCTGTAACAAGGTCAACACTTTCTAATTCAGCAGTAGGTGGAATATCTGATTGTTCAAAAATAAGACTTGTTTTTAAAGGCTTATTTAGATATTTTGCTGCAATTGACGAGGTTGTACCACCACATATAATATGTTTGCCTTGCTTTGAGAAAAACAAAGACATCATTCTGTTACAGTCATCAGGGTTTGATGGAGGACCAAAAAGAATATTCATAGGTTCTCTCTTGCGAATTTTAATTACACACGCAGTTGCATCATCGCCAGGCTGAAAACCATATAGTTTGTTACACTCTTCCACAAGCATAGTAGATAAATTTTTGGCTGTATAACCTGCCGGAATTAAAGCTTCCATAAAGGATATAATTTCTTCTCTTTTCCAGCCAAAATTGTAAGTTGTTCCAACACCAGCATGAGGGCAGCCATCACTCATAGCAATAAAAACATCATTTTCATATAAAGGGATAACAGATTTATATATCTTTTTGCCATCTATATTTAATTCTGTTTGCGGATATTCATAATTTATTTCATTTCGTAAAAGAATGACATGGGGGTTATCGTACTGAAAAATCTCAGCAGTTTCATTATTTATAATATGAATAATAGTAAATGTAGAATAGGCAACACCTCGCTCAGAACACACTGGCAAGGTGGCAGCTATTGTTGAAACACACTCTTCAATAGGTAGACCTTCTGCCATCATTGTGGATATTATTTTTGAAGTGAGTGTTGATAAAATACTTGCTTTAACGCCACTGCCTAAACCGTCAGACAATACAATTACTGTTGAATTATCATCAATTTCCACAATTTCTATATGGTCACCACATAAGCTTTCACCATAATGATTTATACTTTTATATCCAATATCAGAGCACAAATTATTCATTAGATATGGACTCCTTTAATTTTGTAAGGGCAATTTTTGTTTCGGCAGCAGTTTCTCCTAATAATGATGCTATTTCCTGAACAATACGCATTTGCTTTTCAACAACCTTATCAGCGGTTTCTATTGTGTTTTTGCTTATTTTTTCTTTTCTTTCACGTTCGTATTCATCTTCTGTAACATCACGCATTATACAAATAAAAACATGAGAATCATGGGTATATACAATAGTTTGCTCCACAAATCGGTTATACTCAGTAAGATATAATCGTTCATTTTTTACATCTTTTCCGGTATTTAAAACATTTAAAAATGGTGTAGGGTCCAAAATTTGAACAACAGGTGAGCCTAAAATATCAGACGCAGAACGAATATTCATTATTTTCATAGCTGCATCATTTATTTGCTGAACTTCCAAATTTTCGTTTAACACAAATATACCATTAGGTGTATTTTTTATAATTGTATCAGAAAAACTTTCTGCTTTATCTTTAAGATAAGGCAGACACATAGAAATTTGGGCTTTACCCTGACAGACAGCAATAGCTTTTTCACGGCAAGTATCATATCCACAGCAACCACAATTTAATTCTTGTGATGGTTTGAATTTTCCCATTTGACGAAGAACATTTGATATTTCAATTTCAGAAGGCATATCTAATTTATGTTTTATAAAGGAAAAAGTCTTTTTAAGTTCGTGTGCAGGAGGTTGGTCTATTTCAAAATCTTTTGTACCTGCATAATTAGAAACAGCAAGATAGTCATTTATAATTGATTTGTTAGCCTTACTGATAGCAGGGCCGTTTATACAACTACCTTTACAAGCTGACATTTCTATAAAACATTTATGTATTTTACCATCTTCAATATCTTTAAGAACAGACATGCAATTTTCTACACCGTTAACAGCTAAATAATTGAATTCTTTGTTATTTTGATCCATTGTCTTTAAAATTCCACCAACAGTAGGGAAAAGGCGAGCTTTGCTATTTTCTGTATAATCTATTTCTTTTTCAAGCTCAATATTTTCAGATAAAAGCCAAGTGTCCAAATTTTCAAAAGTGAGAACAGCATCAACTATATTTTCATAATATTCAGCCTCATCTTTTTTTGCAATACATGAACCTATAAAAACAGTTTTTGAGTTAGGATACCTTTTTTTTATATCTAAACAGTGTGCTTGCATAGGGGAAACAACATCTGCAAGATATTCAAGAGCAACCGGATAATATTTTTGCACAAGAAGGTTTACTGAATGACAACAAGAAGTGATTATAATATCTCTGTCAACATCATTTAACATTCTGTCATATTCTTTTTTAACTACGGTTGCACCAATAGCAGTTTCCTCAACATCATAAAAACCAAGTTTTTTAAGTGCTTTTCTCATTGAATTTATGCCAACACCTTCATAATTTGCAATAAAAGATGGTGAAAGACTGACAATTACAGGTTCTGGACTTTGTAAAAATACCTTTACTTTCTCAGTTTCGTCTACAATTTCTTTTGCATTTTGAGGACAAACAACAAAACAATGCCCACACAAAATACATTCATTACCTATAATGTAAGCTTGGTTTCCTGAAAAACGAATTGCTTTCACAGGACAATATCTTATACATTTATAACAGTTTTTACAATTTGATTTTTTTAATGTCATGCAATTAGGCATAATGTTAATTCCTTTCGCTGACTATTTTTTATACTTAAATGATTACACTTGCCAACAGAAATGTTAACAAGTGTAATCATATATAAACGATAAATATTATAAAGGTTATTTGTTCAGAGAATAAAAAGTATTTGTAATTATTTATAAGTTTGCAATAACATTGGTTGCGAAAAATTCATCTACTGATTCTGGTTTTACTGAAAAAAAGTTATCATCAACAGTTACGCAAACACCTTGCTGACATTTACCCATACAGAATGTGCCACAAAGCTCAACTTTATCATCAAGATTGTGTTTTGCAATAAGTTCTTGAAGCTGTTGTGCAACTAAACGAGAACCTTTTATATGGCATGAGCTTCCAATACAAACTGTAATTTTCATAATTAAAACCTCTTATTCATAATCAACAACATTAACCCATGAAAGCAAGAGTTCTCGCTCTTTTTCGTTACCTCTTACAATCTGAGAAGCAGCAACAATAGGCATCCATCTCTGAACATAATGTTTTTCAGTCTTGCTTTTTTCACAGAAAAGGTCAAGATATTTTTCAGCACTTTCAGTGTCACCATCAAGACATAATGCAAGATATGTTCTTGCAACATCAGCAGAAGCATTACCTTGTGTTGCGTGTGACCAGTCTACAATATATGGTGTGCCATCATCGCTGATAATAATATTTGTAGGGTTAAAGTCACCGTGACAAATTTTAGTATGTTTTGGCATACCTTCAAGGCGTGTATGAAGGTCATATCTTGTTGTTGCGCTCAATTTTGATTGACAAATATGAATATTCATTTTGTCTTTTAATTTATTGAGAAGGGAACAGCTGTGTTTTTGAATATCCATCTGCAAATCAACAAGAAGTTCAATATATTCATCTTTTTTATCTTCGTTTTCAGTCATAAGCTGTGATAAAGTTTTGCCACTGATATATTCAGAAACAATAGCCCATTTTCCGTCAATAGTGGTAACTTCAAGAACTTTTGGTACATTTATTCCTGTTGTTTCAATTCTTGCTTGATTAAGAGCTTCATTTAAAACATCAGCTTTTGAAAATCCATCGTGAAAAACTTTTATACATTTATCTCCGTCACGATAGATTGTTTTTTTGTTTCTAACAGCAATTACTCTGTCAAGTTTCATTTTATTCCTCCAATAACTATATTTTTTTGCCTTTACGGTATACATTTTTTATTTCATCACATTTCACATCATTTTGAATATTTGATATATCAGGCATATCTACTTCTATAAAATGTTTTCCATAATATGCGTTAAGATACATTTGTTTGATTTCGCTCATAAGAGGATATCTTGGGTTTGCACCTGTACATTGGTCATCAAATGCCTGTTCAACCATTTCATCAAGTGTATCAATGAAAACTTTTTCCTCAATATCATAATCTTTGATTGTGTCTTTGATACCAACTCTGTGTTTTAAATCATTGATTGCTTTAATAAGACCTTCAAGTTTTTCATTGTCTGAGTTACCTTTTATACCAAGATAATCTGCAATTTCTGCATATCTTGCAAGTGTGTGTGGATGGTCATATTGAGAGAATGTCCCCATTTTTACAGGAGTTTCAGATGCGTTGAAACGAAGAACTTCTTCAATCATAAGTGCATTTGCAACACCATGTGGAAGGTGATGGAAAGCACCAAGTTTATGTGCCATAGAGTGACAAACACCAAGAAATGCGTTTGCAAATGCCATACCAGCCATAGTTGCTGCATTAGCCATTTTTTCACGAGCTTCAATATCTGTAAGTCCGTTATCATAAGCACGAGGAAGGTATGTAAATATTGTTTTGAGTGCTTTAAGTGCAATGCCGTCTGTATAGTCTGTTGCAAGCATAGAAGCATAAGCTTCAAGTGCGTGTGTTACAGCATCTATACCAGAAGCAGCTGTAAGACCTTTTGGTGCAGACATATGGAAATCTGTATCTATTATAGCCATATTTGGCATAAGTTGATAGTCTGCCAAAGGATATTTTACACCGGATTTTTCATCAGTGATAACTGCGAAAGGTGTAACTTCTGAACCGGTACCGGCAGATGTTGGAATAGCGATAAAGTAAGCTTTTTCGCCCATTTTTGGGAATGTGTATACACGCTTTCTTATATCAATAAAACGCATTGCCATATCCATAAAGTCAGCTTCTGGGTGTTCATACATAACCCACATAATTTTGCCGGCATCCATTGCAGAACCACCACCAAGAGCGATGATTGTATCTGGTTTGAATGCTCTCATTTGTGCTGCACCTTCTTTTGCACATGCAAGAGTTGGGTCAGGAGCAACATCAAAGAATGTTGTATGGATAATACCCATTTCGTCAAGTTTATCTGTTATAGGTTTTGTATATCCGTTTTCATAAAGAAACTTATCTGTTACGATAAATGCACGTTTTTTACCCATAACATGTTTAAGCTCGTCAAGAGCAACAGGCAAACAGCCTTTTTTGATATATACCTTCTCAGGTGCACGGAACCAAAGCATATTTTCTCTTCTTTCTGCCACTGTTTTGATATTTATAAGATGTTTAACACCAACGTTTTCTGAAACAGAGTTGCCACCCCAAGAACCACAACCAAGTGTGAGTGAAGGTGCAAGTTTAAAGTTATAAAGGTCGCCTATACCTCCTTGAGCAGAAGGTGTGTTTATAAGAATACGGCAAGTTTTCATACGAGCATAGTATTCATTAAGTTTTTCTTGTTCTGTAATTTCATTGATGTATATTGAAGAAGTATGACCATAGCCACCATCAGCAATAAGCTGTTCAGCTTTTGAAAGAGCATCATTAAAGTCTTTTGCTTTATACATAGCTAAAACAGGAGAAAGTTTTTCGTGAGCAAATTCCTCAGAAAGTTCTACACTTTCAACTTCGCCAATAAGAATTTTTGTTCCCACTGGAACAGTAACATCAGCAAGTTTTGCAATTGTAACAGCTTTTTGACCAACTATCTGAGCATTTAAAGCACCATTAACAATTATTGTTTTGCGAACTTTTTCTGTTTCTTCTGGAGAGAGGAAGTAGCAACCACGAGCAGCAAATTCTTTTTTTACTGTTTCATATATATTTTCGTGAACAATAACAGATTGTTCTGATGCACAAATCATACCATTATCAAATGTTTTGGAGTGAATTATTGAGTTTACAGCAAGAAGAATATCAGCGGTTTCGTCAATAATAGCCGGAGTATTACCAGCACCAACACCCAATGCAGGTTTGCCGCTTGAATATGCAGCTTTAACCATACCAGGACCACCAGTTGCAAGGATTATATCAGATTCCTGCATAACTGTATTTGTTAATTCAAGAGATGGAACATCAATCCAATCAATAATACCTTCAGGAGCACCGGCAGCAACAGCAGCTTCAAGAACTAATTTAGCAGCAGCAATTGTTGATTTTTTTGCTCTTGGATGAGGTGAAATTATAATTGCATTGCGAGTTTTAAGTGCAAGAAGACATTTGAAAATTGCTGTTGATGTTGGGTTTGTTGTTGGAATAACAGCAGCTATAACACCAATTGGTTCAGCAATCTTTTTTATACCGTAAGCTTTATCCTCTTCTATTATACCACAAGTTTTTGTATCTTTATATGCATTATATATATATTCAGCAGCATAGTTGTTTTTTATTACTTTATCTTCAACTATGCCCATACCTGTTTCTTCAACAGCAAGCTTTGCAAGAGAAATTCTTGCTTTGTTAGCAGCAGAAGCAGCTGCAAGAAAAATTTTATCAACTTGTTTTTGAGTGTATGATGCATAAATTTTTTGGGCATTTCTTGTATGCACAAAAGCTTCTTCAAGTTTTTCAACACTGTCTACAATTTCGTAAATTTTATTCTCCATATTTCCTCCTGATATATGTAAAAAATATTTAAGGCTTATTTTTAGCAACAATTTAATATTGAAAATTATGGATTTTAATTTCAATAATTTTTGTTGATTTCTATTTGTTATTATTTTAACAAACTATTTGTTGACTGAATATTCTCAAATTCTATAACGAGTGTTATAAAATTTGATAACTCACTCAGCTATTTGTTTTACATATATTAGTATGAAACAATTTATGTAATATAAGAGATAAAATTACAAATATTTTCTTTTTGACATACAAAGCTCAGTTATAAATTGTTTGTCTAGCTCAGAAAGAGTGTATCCTTTTTTATAAATGAGAAAATCTTTATATATTTTTTTGTTGTCATTGCATTTCTTTTGTGTAAGATTAAATCTTTCAAGTAAATTATTTGAAACAGGTGAAACCCACATAAAAGTTTCTTTGTTTGCAGAAAGTAAGTCAAACTGGCTTGCACGGTCAAAAACAAAAATATGTCTTTTTATGTTTTCGTTAAATTCTTCCTTAGAAGTTTTGTTAAGTGGTAATAGTGGCATATAAGGGTCACCATGAGTTATTTCAATATAATTGCTCAAATCATCAAATGTAATCATTTCTTGTTTTGCAAGAAGACTATCGGCACTGACTAAAATCTGATATGTAAATTCACAAATAAGCTCATAATCTAGTCCTTTTTCATCTAGCAATGTTTTGAAAATATTGTCGTGCTTTTGCTGATGACGCACAATTCCAAGTTTATAATCATGATTTATAATATTATCAATAACCATTTTAGAGTTAGTTTCTTGGTAGAAAATATCTATTGCATTGTCACTTATTGATTTTGAAAACTCAGTAAATGCTTCTGCAATATATGATGCGCGTGGAACAGAAATGGAAAATGATTGTTTTTTCTGTGCATTATGATTATATATATTTTCGATATTTTCAATTTGATTTAATATAGATTTTGCATAGTTTATAAACTCTTCTCCATCAGGAGTTAGTATCATACCTTTTGATGTTCTATCAAATATAACAATGCCAAGATTACTTTCAAGTTCTTTTATGGCACGACTAATATTTGGAACAGCAGTAAGTAAAGTTTCGGCTGCTTTTCCCAAAGAACCAGCTTTTGCAACTTCATAAGCGTATTTAAGATGTAATATATTCATATAATAGTTACTCCCAACAGTGTTATTGAATAAGTATATCATAATAAACGGATAATGCAAAAATAATATAATTATATTTATATCACAGTTGATATTTATTAAAAAAATTGATATTATGAATTTAATTTAACATTGGAGGTGGTTTTTTGAAAAAACACATTGTATGCATAGGAGATTCAAATACTCATGGGTATTGTGCCGACCCAACTGATTGTGCTGATGGAGGTATTCGATTTAACGAAGATGAAAGATGGACTTGCCTTTTACAAAAAGCATTGGGTGATGAGTATTTAGTTACAGAGGAAGGATTGTCAGGTCGAACAACAGTTTTTCCAGACCCATTACACGAAAATATGGATGTTTTACCATATTTGCCGGCATTACTTAAAAGTCACGAAGATATTGATTTGCTGATAATTATGCTTGGAACCAATGATACAAAAGACAGATTTTCTGCAACATCAGCAGTGATATCAATAGGATTGGAAAGATTGGTGCGAAAAGCAATGAGCGTTGATTGTTGGGGAAATAAAGCACCAAATATTTTGATTGTTGCACCAGCACCAATACTTTCAGAAATAAAAAATTCAGCTTATGCAGAAACAATGGGATACCATTGTGCTGAAAAGTCACAGCAACTGGCAAAATATTATAAAGAAAAAGCAGAACAATTGGGTGTTCATTTTATGGATGCAAATGGATGTGAAGTCAATACAATAGACTATACACATCTTACTAAAAAAGGTCATAGACAATTGTCAGATATGTTTACATCAGTTGTACCAAAGCTGGTTTAAATATGCCTAATTAAGAACAAACAAAATTAAATCTAAACTCTTATTTTACAAAAATACAAACGGAGGTATATATGTCAAAATTTGAAGAAGTGAGAAAATACTCAGAAGAAGCATATAATTTTATGAATAATTTTGTTCCTGAAAATTACGAAGATGGAAGATATGACCTTAATGAAAATGGGTTGTTCGTAAACATTCAAACCTATATGACAAATCCAAGAGAAAATCAAAAATACGAAGCTCATAAAAGATATATTGATGTTCAATATATTATAAACGGTAAAGAGGGATTTTGTCTTGAAGATATGGACAAAATGGATAGCTCAACTATTGTTACACCTTATAGTGAAGAAAACGACATTATGTTTTTTTCAAATGTTACAAAAGGTAAGTATTATGAGCTTAGTTCTGGAGAATTTTTAGTTATGACACCAGAATGTGCTCATATGCCAGGTATAGCAGTTGGAACTCCATCAAAAACAAGAAAAATGGTAGTAAAAATTCCAGTGGATAATAATTAGAAAAATAAAAAAGAACCATAAGATAGTCAGTGAATAGCTAACTTATGGTTCTTTATTTTTACTGATGTTTTTTAAATGCTTTTTCAATGAATATAGAGTTTATATATGTAACTGCAAAAGGGATGAATACAACAGGAAATATAAGCCTTGTTGTAAAATAGAAAGACACTGCAAAAATTACAGACATAATTATTGTTGAAAATAAATGTGCAAAAACAAATTTAAAAGAAGTTATTGCAAGTTGAGAAAATGTAAATTCATATCTTGAAAAAATAGGAGAAATCCAACATATAAATCCAAATGGAATAATTGAAAATACACAGTTAAAAATTAAAAACATAAATGAAACTCTTAGGCCTGCAATAGCGCCATTCCATAAAAATACAAACTGGTATGTCATAATAAACATTATAATTATTATCAGTATGCTTATTGGTATGCCATCTTTAAGATTTTTTTTGAAAGTATCAAAGAAACAAGAATATATGTGTTCTTGTTTTCCACGAATACATTTTACAACAGAATTATAAAGAGCTGCATTTGAAGCACCAATTGTAATTATTGGCAAACAACAAACAACCCATAATAAACTTAGCATTAAAACATCTGCAACTTTACCACAAAAAGTAAAAAAACCATTGGTTTGGTCAAAAATTCGATTAAACATAAAATTTCTCCAAAATTAAAAATATACAATATATGATAACATAAACTTATAAAATATCAACATTGTACAACTTTGTTTGTGTGTTTTGCAAAAAAATTATGACTGCTTTTTGGATAAATACATAAAATAAATTTTCATAAAAATAAAACATTGAAAATAATTTCCAAAGGAATTATAATGAAATCAAGAATACATTGTCAGGAGGAATATTGTACAATGAATAATGAAAAAGTTTTAATAGATGCAAGAGATTGGGCCCGTGCAGAACTTGAAAAAAGTATAAATTTTTGGCTTAAAAACGGTATGGATAAAGAAAACGGAGGCGTTTATACTTGCTTGAAAACTGACGGCACAATTTATTCAACAGATAAAAGTGTTTGGATGCAGGGCAGATGTGGCTGGATATTTGCATATCTTTGTAAAGTATATGGTGTAAAGCAAGAATGGCTTGACGCATCAAAAAGTTGTCTTGACTTTATGGAAAAATACTGTATAAATCGTGAAAAAGGCAACAGAATGTACTTTACTGTTACAGCTGACGGCAAACCTTTGCGTCAACGCAGATATTGTTTCTCAGAAGGTTTTTACTGTATAGCCAATGCAGAATATTATGGTGTTACTGGGGATAAGGAATGTCTTGAAAGAGCTAGAAATGCTTATGAACTTATTTACAACTTAAATAATGGACTAATTGATGACCCAACAGGAATGGGGCCAAAAACAATACCGGAAACAAGAACAGGCAGAGGTCTTGCAGACCCTATGATTTTCCTTAACACAACAGCTATAATGCGTCGTGTTGACCCAGAAAGAGAAGAATTATACACAAAAAGAGCAAAAGAATGTACGGATATAATAACTAAATATCACTTTAAGAAAGACCTTGGATGTACACTTGAAACAGTTGGACTTAACGGCGAAGTTATGACTGATGTTACAGCAGGAAGAGTTGTTAACCCAGGTCATGATATTGAATGTGCATGGTTTTTGATTGAAGAAGCAAAATATACAAATAATCAAGATACTTATAATACAGCAATTGATATTTTTAATTGTGCAATAAATGCTGGTTGGGATAAGGAATATGGTGGATTACTCTACTTTATAGATTGCCTTGGCAATCCTCCAGAAAGCTATGAACACGATATGAAATTGTGGTGGCCTCATAATGAAACACTTATTGCATCTATGATGATTTATAGAGATACTGGTAAACAAGAATATCTTGATTGGTTTGTGAAAACTATGGATTACTGCAAAGAACATTTTGCAGAAAAAGAATATGGCGAATGGTATGGATATTTGCGCAGAGATGGCAAACCAACTATGCCAGCAGCAAAGGGAAGTACATTTAAAGGACCTTTCCATGTTCCACGCAGTTTGATAATGGTAGAACAGATGATAAATGAAATTTTAGAAAAATAGAAGGTAGCAAAAAATGACAGATTCAAATGTTTTTTCAAAAATAGTAGACGGATATTACAAATTTACAGCATCAGAAAAGAAAGTATCTGATTATATAATAAATGAACGCAAAAATGTTCAGTATATGTCTATATCTGAACTATCAGAGGCTTGTAATGTTGCAGAAGCAACTATATCAAGATTTTGCAAAACATTAGGATATAAGGGATATAATGCTTTTAAACTTGCAATAGCAAACGCCTCCGAAATTGAAAAACGTACGAATCTTATTGAAGAAGACGGATCTGTTGCAGAAATTGCTAAAAGCAGGGCAAATGCTAATATAGATGTTATAAAACAAACAATGAGTTTGATAAATTTTGATAAAATTCAGGAAGCTGCAAAAGTTTTGGCAAATTCAAAAAAAGTTTTATGTATGGGACAAGGTGGGTCTGCAATTATTGCAGAGGAAGCAGCACACTTGTTTTCTATGTCTTTTAGCAATTTTTATCCTGTTGGTGAATCTCATATGCAGATGATTGCAGCGGCAGGTTTATCTGAGGAAGATAGTGTATTGTATTTTTCTTATTCTGGTGCAACGAGAGATTTGGAAGATTCCTTTTATGTTGCAAAGTCAAAAAATGCAAAAGTTATTTTGGTTACTCGTTTTCCAAAATCTCCTATTGCTATGAAAGCAGATATTGTTTTAATATGTGGGTCAAAAGAAAGCCCATTGCAACTTGGTTCTGTGGAGGCAAGAATATCTCAATTATACCTTCTTGATCTGCTTTATCATGAAATGTGTATGCAAAATCCAGAAAAATCGGAAGAACATAAAAACAATGTTGCAGAGGCAGTATCTTTAAAACACCTATAAATTTGAAAATTTTTTGATAAAATACACAAAATAAGGAAATAAATTTTCACATAATGTAGATTTTGAAAATTTATTGCAAAATATATTGACTTTATCTACTAAATTATGTAAGATTTAAACAGAAGTTGTTATTAAAATGTTTTATAGTTATACATTTTATACAAACTTAGAATCGTATTAAAATAGGAGGATAAGAAATGAAAAAAATTATTTCTTTACTTGTAGCAGCTGCAATGTGCATCTCTATGGTAGCATGTGGCGGTGGCGAAGAAAAACCATCTTCTGACGGAGGAAACAACGGGTCAGAAACAGCAATCACACTTTGGACATATCCAGTTGGTAAATTTGGCGACGAAGCAACAGTTAAAGGCTTTATCGAAAAATTCAACGAAAAACATCCAGACATTAAAGTTAAAGTAGAATTCCTTAGCTACAAAGATGGTGATAACCAGGTTACAGCAGCTCTTGAAGCTGGCACAGCACCAGACCTTATTCTTGAAGGTCCAGAAAGACTTGTTTCTAACTGGGGCGTTAAAGGTAAAATGGTAGACATCTCAGACCTTTGGAAAGATACAAAAGATGACATTGATGCACAAAGTACAGCTATTGCAGCTGCATGTAGCAATAATGGAGTTTACTATGAATATCCATTCTGTATGACAACTCACTGTATGGCTATCAACTATGATGTATTTGAAAAAGCTGATGCTTTAAAATACCTCGATCTTGAAAATCGTACATGGACAACAGAAAACTTTGTAAAAGCTCTTGAAGCAGTTAAAGCTTCTGGTCTTATTCCAGAAACTGGTGTTGTATACTGCGGTGGTCAGGGTGGTGACCAAGGTACTCGTGCTTTGGTAACTAATCTCTACTCAGCACAGTTTACAAACCCAGAACATACAAAATATGTTATTGACGAAGCTAATGGTATTAAAGGCCTTCAACTTATTAAGGATTTGGTAGAAAAAGGCACATTGAGCTACGATGCAGGTATCCAAGCTGCTGAAGAACTTCAATTGTTTGCACAGGGTACAGCAGCAATGTCTTTCTGCTGGAATGCAGCAAACGAAGCTAACTACGCAAGTCAAGTTAACTTTAAACCATATGCAATGGCTTTCCCATCAGATGATGGCAAACCAGAACTTGCAGGCGGTATCTGGGGATTTGGTATCTTTGATAACGGCGACCAAGCAAGAATCGATGCATCTAAAGAATTTATCAAATTTATTTGCGATGACGAAGTTCAAGGCAAAGAATCTGTTAAAGCAACTGGCTTCTTCCCAGTTAAAGCTTCATACGGCAATGTATACGAAGGTACAGCTGATGAAGAAAGAATGTCTGGTTACACAGATATGATGAAATATCTTGGCGACTACTACAATGTAACTCCAAACTGGACAGAACAAAGAACAGCTTGGTGGAATATGCTTCAATCAATTTTCTCAGGTAAATCTGTAGAAGAAGCTACTGCAGCATACACATCACAAGTTAACAAATAATATTTAACAAAAGATGATAAAAACTTAAAAATAAACGCAGGAATGCGCCCGCTCCCAAAAGTGGGGGTTGGGCGCATTTTCTAAACAAAGAAGATAAAGGGGGAGTAAGAGTGCCAAAAGGAAGAACATTAGAACCACGAAGCAAGGCACTTGCAAGACAAGAAACTATTTCAGCATATCTTTTCTTGCTACCATCATTGCTGTTTTTTATAACATTCGTTATAGTTCCTATGTTTATGTGTATATTTAACAGCTTTTTCGATTACACATCAACAAGCTTTTCATTTACAGGATTTGATAACTACATAAGAATGTGGAAAGACCCCGTATTTATAAAAGCTTTAAAAAATACTGTACTTATAGTAATTGTTTCAGTACCGGCAGTTATGATATTTTCACTATGGGTTGCATCAGCTATTTATAAGATGAACTCATTTGCATTATCATTCTATCGTTGTATATTCTATCTTCCAGTTGTAACTGGTTCCGTAGCAGTTACAGTTGTATGGAAATGGATGTTCAACAAATATACAGGTGTATTTAACTACGTTTTGGGTACAACCGGTGTAATTGACCAGAATATAAGCTGGCTTGGTGATGAAAGATTTGCTATCTGGTGTATTATTCTTATTTTGTTTACAACATCAATTGGACAACCAATTGTTCTTTATGTTTCTGCATTGGGGAATGTTGATAAAACTCTTGTTGAAGCTGCACAGGTTGACGGTGCAACAGATATGCAGACATTCTGGAAAATTAAATGGCCATCAATTATGCCAACAACACTTTATGTTATTGTTATTACAACAATTAACAGTTTCCAGTGTTTCGCACTTATCGAATTGTTGACATCAGGTGGTCCAAATGATTCAACACAGACAATAATGTACTATATTTACTATGTAGTATTTAAACTTGACCAGTTCGGTTATGGTAATGCAATGGGTGTAATACTTGCAATTATCATTGCAATATTCTCAGCAATTCAATTTAAATTTGGTTCACAGAAATAAGGAGGGAGCAATAATATGAACGCTAATAAAAAAGCAACACCATATAGAGTTATAACAGCTATTGCTCTTGCAATACTGGCAGTTTTATTCACATTCCCTCTTTATTGGATTATTACAGGTTCACTTAAAGATGCGGCAGCAATAAATAGTGTAGTTCCACAGTGGTTTCCACTTGCTCCTACACTTGACAACTATGTAAGATTGTTTGCAAAACCTTCTGTAAGATGGTTGCTTAATACAGTTATAATGGCAGTTGCAGCAATGGTACTTACTTGTTTAACATCTTCTTTGGCAGGTTATGCTTTGGCAAAGAAAAGATTTACAGGCAGACAATTATTATTCTCATTGATGGTTTGTGCAATGGCACTTCCAAAACAAGTTATTCTTATTCCTTTGCTTAAAGAAATGGCATTTTTCAACTTGCATGACACACTTTGGGCAGTTATTCTTCCAACAGTTGGTTGGCCTTTTGGTGTATTCCTTATGAAACAGTTTTCTGAGAATATTCCAACAGAAATGCTTGAAGCTGCAAGAATTGATGGTGCAGGAGAAGTTCGCACATTTACAAATATCGTATTTCCAATGATTAAACCAGGCGTTGGCGCATTGGCAATATTTACATTCATCAACTCTTGGAATGACTATTTCTTACAGTTGATTATGCTTAATTCTTCAAAATCACTTACAATATCTCTTGGTATTGCAAAAATGCAAGCTGAAATGGCAACTGACTATGGTCTTATTATGGCTGGTGCAGCTTTGGCAGCAGTACCAATTATAACAGTATTCCTTATGTTCCAGTCCTACTTTACACAAGGTATCACAATGGGTGCAGTAAAAGGATAAGAATTGTATAAAAAATTAAACATTGAAAATATGGGGGAGGCAAAAAAATGAATACCCAAAAATATCAAGGAATTATCCCTGCATTTTATGCAGCATATGATAAAGAAGGCAATATAAATGCGGAAGCAGTTGAAAAACTTGCAATATATCTTGCAGATAAAGGTGTAAGAGGTCTTTATGTTGGCGGCTCTTCTGGTGAATGTATTTATCAAAGTGTAGAAGAAAGAAAACTAGTTCTTGAACATGTTATGAAAGCTCTTGAAGGAAGAGATGTAACAGTTATTGCTCATGTTGCTTGTAACAATACAAAAGATAGTAAAGAACTTGCTGCACATGCAGAAAGTCTTGGTGTTGATGCAATTGCATCTATTCCACCGATTTATTTTAAATTGCCTGAATATGCAATAGCAGATTACTGGAATTCAATGTCAGCATCTGCTCCAAATACAGATTTTATAATTTATAACATTCCACAGCTTGCAGGTGTTGCTCTTACACCATCATTGGTTGATGAAATGCGTAAAAATCCAAAAGTTATTGGTGTAAAAAACTCATCTATGCCAGTGCAAGACATTCAAATGTGGGTTGATAAAGGTTGTATAACATTTAATGGACCAGACGAACAATTGCTTTCAGGTCTTGCAGCTGGTGCAGTTGGTGGCATTGGTGGTACATATGCAGTTATGCCAGAACTTTATGTTAAAATCTATGAACTTTATCACAAAGGTGAAATGGAAACAGCAAGAAAAATACAAAATGATTGCTGTAACATAATCTGTAAAATGTGCTCAGGTAAAGGCAATTTGTATGCTATTATGAAAGAAATACTCAGACTTCAAGGCGGTCCAGACCTTGGTGGTGTTAGAGAACCATTGTTCAACCTTGTAGAATCTGATAAAGCAGTTGCACAAGAATCTTATGAAATGATAGAAAAAGCTAAAAAAGAATATCTTTAAGAAATAATTTAATCAAAGTTACGGGGAGCAACTCCTTTTTTATTGCTCCCTGTATTAAAAAGAAGGAGGAATTCCGTATTCGGCGGTGCGGTAGTATGGAGATTTACCGTAATGTTTCAGAAGTTTCGCTCTTCTGAGGCGAGGTATATAAGCGGAGGCAAGTATATCACGATAAAAATATATGTCCACAGTTTCACTTAAAAATGTAAAAAAGATTTATGAAGGTAATGTAACAGCAGTTCATGGTTTTAATCTTGAAATTGCAGATAAAGAATTTATCGTTTTGGTAGGTCCATCAGGTTGTGGTAAGTCTACAACTTTGAGAATGATTGCAGGTCTTGAAGAAATTTCAGAAGGTGACCTTATCATTGATGGAAATCGTGTAAATGAAGTTCATCCAAAAGATAGAGATATAGCAATGGTTTTCCAAAGTTATGCTTTGTATCCACATATGACTGTTTATGAAAATATGGCTTTTGCACTTACACTTAGAAAAGTGCCAAAAGATGTTATTGATAAAAAAGTTAGAGAAGCAGCTGAAATTCTTGGTATTACAGATTATCTTGAAAGAAAACCAAAAGCTTTGTCAGGTGGTCAACGTCAGCGTGTTGCAATTGGTCGTGCTATTGTTCGTGAACCAAAAGTATTCCTTATGGACGAACCTCTTTCTAACTTGGATGCTAAATTGCGTAACCAAATGAGAGCAGAAATTATCAAACTTCGTCAAAGAATAGATACAACATTTATCTATGTTACACATGACCAGACAGAAGCTATGACACTTGGTGACCGTATTGTTATTATGAAAGATGGTTATATAATGCAAATTGGTACACCACAAGAAGTTTTTGACCATCCACAAAATATTTTTGTTGCTGGATTTATTGGTATGCCACAGATGAACTTCTTTGATGCACAACTCAATAAAAATGGTTCAAATTATACAGTTGATGTATATGGTGTAAATGTTCCTGTTGATGAAGAAATTGCAAAACAACTTGCTGCAAATGGTGCAGAAAGTCAGCCTATTGTTCTTGGCGTTCGTCCAGAGCATATTAACTTTACACAGGGAAGCAATAAATCACTCAAAGGTAAAGTTTCTGTTTGTGAAATGATGGGTAGTGAATATCACTTACATGTTACAACAGCAGATAAAGATGTTGTTCTTCGTGTACCAACTCAAGACCTTCCAAAAGAATTTGCAAATGGTATTCCTTATGGTGTTGAAATCAACTACGAATTTAGACCATCTTGTATGCATTTGTTTAATAAAGAAACAGAAAAGAATTTGATATAATTAAAACACCTCAGAGCACTGGGATATTTATTTTGTAATAAGTATCCCAGTGCTTTTTGTCTTAAATAAGTTAATAGATAAAATTTATATAAACAACATAATATTGGCTTATATAATTGTTTTAATTTATAAAATGATTACTTATGTGTATTGTTAAATAAAAATTGGAGAATAAAAAGTGAACAAAGAAAAACTTAATTGCTTTACTAAAGATAATAGAATTGATTGTGAATCAAAAAGTTATGCACTGGAATGGTTGACTGCAATAACTCAAATATTCACTATTATAGGTATTTTAAAGAAAAATTCTACGTGAAAAGGGAAGTTTATCTATCTTGTTTTTCTCAGTGGCATTTACCTTATTTTATAAGGGCAAAATTTACAATGAAAAAATATATAAAGTAATAGGAATAGTTTTATTTACAATAGGTGTTGTTTTATTGTTGTGGTTTGGAATTTTATAATAAATATATTTTAAATATAAAAACTGTCACTAGCTGGAACTGGTGACAGTTTTTTGTAAAAATATAGTAATATTTTGTTTAAGCTTTTTCTAACTATGGTATAATAATAAAATATGTTAAAAAAGTAAAAAGGTAAAGGAGAATGAGTTATGTTAAACACACAACTCTGGATTTCTGCCGTTATAATCATTTATCTTTGTTTTGTTATTATAACAGGGATAATGATTGGACGCCGAAGTAAGAAAGGTTCAGAAGGTTTTTATTTGGGTGGAAGAAGTATGGGACCACTTGTTACAGCGATGAGTGCAGAAGCAAGTGATATGTCATCCTGGCTTTTAATGGGGTTACCAGGTCTTGCATATCTTAGTGGGGTTGCAGATGCATCTTGGACAGCTATTGGCCTTGCAATTGGTACATATCTCAATTTTTTATTTGTAGCAAAAAGAATTCGTCGTTATAGCATACAATTAAATGCAATAACAATTCCATCATTTATATCTAAAAGATATGGTGAGAAAAAGCCGATAATTATGTGCATTTCCTCTTTAATTATTTTGGTTTTCTTTATTCCATATGTAGCATCAGGACTTGCAGCAATAGGCAAGCTTTTTAATAGCATTTTTGGCTGGAATTATATGGTTGCAGTTATTGTTGGTGCAATTGTCATTATAAGTTATACATCTGTTGGTGGATTTAGTGCAGTTGCTACTATGGATTTAATTCAATCTATTATTATGTCACTTGCTTTGGTTGTAATAACAGCATTTGGAATATATCAAGCAGGTGGAATGCAGACTATTATTGAAAATTCAAAAGAATTACCAGGATATTTAAGCTTTTTTCAAGTACATAATTCAGTTACAAATAGCGCAGAACCTTATAGTATATTAAATATTTTTTCTATGATTGCATGGGGACTTGGCTATTTTGGTATGCCACATATTCTTGTTAGATTTATGGCTTGCAGAGATGAAGAAGGGCTTAAACTTTCTCGTCGCATAGCTTGTATATGGATGATAATTTCAATGACAGTGTCAGTTGGTATTGGTTTAATTGGATACAGTGTTTCAAAAGCAGGCAAAATTCCTATGCTTGAAGGAAGTAACTCTGAAACAGTTATTGTTAAGATTACACAATTACTTTCTTCATATGGTGTTATACCTGCAATATTAGCTGGTATGATTTTGGCAGGAATTTTAGCAGCAACTATGTCAACTGCTGACTCTCAACTTTTAGCAGCATCATCAGCATTTTCAGAAAATATGTTGCAGGATGTTTTTGGAATTAAAATTACATCAAAACAAACAATGAAAATTGCAAGGTTTACAGTAATTTTTATTGCAATTATAGCAGTATTTCTTGCGTCAGACCCTAATAGTAGTATTTTTGAAATTGTATCATTTGCGTGGGCTGGTTTTGGTGCTACATTTGGTCCAGTAATTTTATTTGCGTTATTCTGGAAAAGAAGTAATAGTCAAGGCATTCTTGCAGGGTTGATTACTGGTGGTACAATGGTTTTTGTATGGAAGTTTGTAATAAGTCAAATTGGTGGAATATTTGGCATTTATGAATTACTTCCAGCATTTATATGTGCAAGCATTGTAATTATTATTGTTTCTCTTGCAACAAAAGCACCTGAAAAAGAAATAATTGAACAATTTGAGTTGTACACTAAAAAATAAACTAACTAAAATTTAAAGTCAGTCCGTTATTTTGGGACTGACTTTTTTGTATAAATTTATTTTAATAAATAATAAAAACATATTTATAATATAAATAATTGTAATAGATATTTTTTATACGTATAATTCACACAAAACA
>JAHHUE010000050.1 GCA_020024155.1 Oscillospiraceae bacterium
TTGTGGTGAGCTATCGGAGATTCGAACTCCGGACACCCTGATTAAAAGTCAGGTGCTCTGCCAACTGAGCTAATAGCTCTCACCTTTAAGCGATATTGGCTTTGTAAAAAAAAAGCCGTCTAATTTTGACGGCTTGTGGTGAGCTATCGGAGATTCGAACTCCGGACACCCTGATTAAAAGTCAGGTGCTCTGCCAACTGAGCTAATAGCTCTCACCTTTAAGCGATATTGGCTTTGTAAAAAAAAAGCCGTCTAATTTTGACGGCTTGTGGTGAGCTATCGGAGATTCGAACTCCGGACACCCTGATTAAAAGTCAGGTGCTCTGCCAACTGAGCTAATAGCTCTCACCATTCCAAATATCTCTTAGAGGCTTTGACCTCTTTCGTTTAGGGGTCTCTCCCTAACGCTCATTTATTATATCAAGAGTGCAACTAAAAGTCAACACTTTTTTTAAAAAAAATCAAAAAATATAGATATTTTTACAAAAGCATATATTTTATTATATATTATATTATTTTTATAAATAAAAACTTAATTTTAACTTATAAAAGCAAAGTCATTTGCTTTGTTTTTCTATTTAAGTTTTATGTATTTTATTGTTTTTTATACATTTTTTAAAAATTTTTATAAAAAATTAAAAGCAGGACATTTCTGCCCTGCTTTTATTAAAAATTTATTATTAAAGTCTTCTTTCTTTAATTTCAGAAGTGATGTATTCAATAAAGCTTTCAACACTTAGTGCTTCTTTAAGATTTTCTTTTCTATCTCTTGGAGCAACTGTGCCGGCTTCTGCTTCTTTATCACCAACAACAAGCATATAAGGCACTTTGTTGAGCTGATTTTCTCTGATACGGTAACCCATTTTTTCGTTTCTGTCATCAACTTCTGCACGGATACCTGCATCTTTAAGTTTTTTAAGAACTTTGTGAGCATATTCTTTGTGAGCTTCACTTACTGGAATAACAACTGCTTGAACAGGAGCAAGCCATGTTGGGAATGCGCCTGCAAAGTGTTCGATAAGGATACCGATAAATCTTTCGATAGAGCCATATACAACACGGTGAATCATAATTGGACGATGTTTTTCACCATCAGCACCAACATATTCAAGTTCAAAGCGTTCTGGCAACTGCATATCAAGCTGAATTGTACCACATTGCCATGTTCTTCCAAGAGCATCGTTGAGGTGGAAGTCAATTTTTGGACCGTAGAATGCACCATCACCTTCGTTTATGATGTAATCCATACCAAGTTCTTCCAAAGCTCCACGCAAGCCGTCTGTTGCAATTTCCCAATCTTCTTCTGAACCCATAGAATCTTCTGGTCTTGTGGAAAGTTCTGCGTGATATGTCAAACCAAAGAGTTTGTAAACTTCATCAAAAAGACGAACAACATTTTTGATTTCGCTGCGGATTTGTTCTTGTGTCATAAAGATATGAGCATCGTCCTGATGGAAACATCTTACACGCATAAGACCATTCAAAGCACCTGAAAGTTCGTGACGATGAACAAGGCCGATTTCGCCAACACGCATTGGCAAATCACGATATGAGTGTGGTTCCATTTTATATGTGAGCATACCACCTGGACAGTTCATAGGTTTGATAGCATAATCTTCGCCGTCAATCTGTGTTGTATACATATTTTCTTTGTAGTGGTACCAGTGACCTGATGTTTCCCAAAGATGACGAGAAAGAATTGTTGGTGTTGAAATTTCAACATAACCGTCTCTTGTGTGAATTTCTCTCCAATAATCAAGCAATGTGTTATAAACAATCATACCTTTTGGAAGGAAGAATGGGAAACCTGGGCCTTCATCAACCATTTCAAACAAACGAAGTTCTTTACCAAGTTTTCTGTGGTCACGTTTTTTTGCTTCTTCAAGCAAGTTGAGGTATTCTTCAAGCTGTTTGTTTTTTGGGAATGAAATTGCATAAATTCTTTTGAGCATTTTATTATCGCTGTTGCCACGCCAGTATGCACCTGCAACACTCATAATTTTAAATGCACCAATTGGAGATGTTGTCATAAGGTGAGGACCTGCACAAAGGTCTGTAAATTCTCCACCTTGTGTATAGAAAGAAATTACTTCGCCTTCTGGAAGTTCATTGATAAGCTCTGTTTTATATTCATTATCTGCATATTTTGCCAAAGCTTCTTCTTTTGAAAGCTCAAAACGAGAAATTTCAAGATTGCGTTTTGCAATTTCTTTCATTTCTTTTTCAATTTTAGCAATCATTTCATCATCAATAGCAACTTCTGTATCTATATCATAGTAGAAACCATTATCAATTGATGGTCCGATTGTAAGTTTTGCATCAGGAATAAATTTGAGAATTGCCTGTGCAAGAATATGGCTTGATGTGTGCCAAAATGCTTTTTTACCGTCTTTATCGTCAAATGTGAGAACTTCCAAAGTTACATCACCTTGTGGAACATCACGAAGGTCACAAAGTTCTCCGTTTGCTCTTACAAGTGTTGCTTCTTTGTAAAGTTTTCCACTAATACTTTTAACTATCTCTGCATAGCTGATACCTGCGTCATATTCTCTGACGCTACCGTCTTTAAGTGTTACTTTAATCATAATAAAAATTCCTTTCCAAGTTTATTTATAAAAATATATTATTATTTTTGAGATTTAGTATTTTTATATAAACAAAAAACACCTCATCCCAAACGGGATGAGGTGTGTAATAACCCCACGGTTCCACCCGAATTGCAAGGCAAAGCCCTGCCACTCATACAAGATATAACGGTCTTTCCCGTACACAGTTCGCTGTGTCTGCTCAAATGGTGGTATCCTGATTTGTTACCGCTTTTTTACACCAACCAAAAGCTCTCTGAAGGTTAATCAATACCAGAACATATCCATATCATCGCTTTATACTAATAATGTTATATTATCACTACAAAATATTTTTGTCAACATAAAATTATTGTCAAATATGACAACATATTTCTTGACATTGTTATTAAATTAAACTAAAATATTAAGGAGTAGTTTTATTTTATGTTATGCGCATTTATTATGCATTTATTATATATAATTTAATACTATTATCTTAACTTAATTTTTTAAGGAGAGCATTTATGTTATCATATGGTAGTGCAGCCTTGATAGCAATTATTGTTGCCGCTGTAGCTGGGTTTGTTTGTTTTCAGCTTGGCATTTCTCATAGACGCAAAACTGCTGAATTAAAAATCGGCAGTGCAGAAGAAGAAGCAAAAAGACTAATCAATGATGCTATCAAATCAGCAGAACAAAAGCGTAAAGAAGCGCTTTTGGAAGCTAAAGACGAAATTTTTAAAATGAAAGCGGAAAGCGACAAAGAATTAAAAGAACGTCGCGGTGAAATTTCCAGACAAGAACGCAGACTTAACCAAAAAGAAGAAAATTTGGATAAGAAAACCGAAAATCTTGAATTGAAAGAAACAGAAGCTAAACAAAAACAGGAACTCATCGAAGCTCGTTTAAGTGAAATTGAGCAGATGAAACAACGCGAACTTGAAAAACTTGAAGTTATTTCCGGCCTTTCAAGTGACGCAGCAAGAGTTATGATTCTCGATAAGATTGACAGTCAACTTTCTCACGAAAAAGCTTTGAAAATCAATCAATACGAAAATCAACTCAAAGAAGATTGCGAAGAAATCGCAAGAGATTTACTTACACAAACAATCGCAAGATGTGCCGCTGACCACGCACAAGAAGCTGTTGTAAGTGTTGTTCCTCTCCCTAGTGATGAAATGAAGGGTCGTATAATCGGTCGTGAAGGCAGAAACATTCGTGCCCTTGAAACTGCAACAGGTGTTGATGTTATTATTGACGATACTCCTGAGGCAATTACTCTATCAAGCTTTGACCCTGTTAGAAGAGAAGTTGCAAGACAAACTCTTGAAAAACTTATTTCTGACGGCAGAATTCACCCAGCAAGAATTGAAGAAATGGTTGAAAAAGCTCGCAGAGATGTTGAAATCACAATCAAAAAAGAAGGCGAAAAAGCTGTTATGGACGCAGGCGTTCACGGTTTGCACCCAGAACTTGTAAAGCTTATTGGCCGTTTAAAATACCGTACAAGTTATGGTCAGAATGTTCTTAAACATTCTTTGGAAGTATGTTATCTTTGTGGTCTTATTGCCGGTGAACTCGGTATGGATGTAACTCTTGCAAAACGTGCAGGTCTTTTACACGATATCGGTAAAGGCCTTGACCATGAATATGAAGGTACTCATGTTTCAATCGGTGTTGAAATTGCTAAAAAATATAAAGAATCCAATGCAATTATTCACGCAATTCAAGCACACCACAATGATGTTGAACCAAGAACTCCTCTTGCATTTATAGTTATGGCTGCTGACGCAATAAGCGCTGCAAGACCTGGTGCAAGAAGAGAAAATCTTGAAAACTACATCAAACGCCTTGAAAAACTGGAAGAAATTTCAAATAGTTTCCAAGGTGTTGAAAAGAGCTTTGCAATTCAAGCTGGTCGTGAAGTTAGAATTATGGTTAAACCAGAAGTTGTTGACGATGATAATCTTACAATTCTTGCAAGAGATATTGTTAAGAAAATTGAGGATGAACTTGATTATCCTGGTCAAATCAAAGTTAATGTTATTAGAGAAAACAGAGCTATTGACTTTGCAAAATAACATTAAAATCAATATTGAATTTATAGGTGGAAAGTTTAAAGCTTTCCGCCTTATTTTTTTGCAAAAATTATTCTAGTATGCTACAATACTTTATAATAATTTTAAATAATTTAATGAGGTAAAAATTATATGAGAGTCCTTTTTATTGGAGATGTTGTAGGCGAAAACGGCATTGATTTATTGTATCGTGGTTTTTCTGAAATTAAATCTGAATATAGCCCTGATGTAGTTATTATCAATGGAGAAAACAGCCATAAAACTGGCACAGGTATAACAGAAAAAGAGGTTCGTCAGTTTTTTTCTTTGGGCGCTGATGTTATTACAGGTGGTAACCATTCTTTGAGAAAATGTAATATAGATTTTTATGAAGAAAATGAGTTTGTGCTATGTCCTGTCAACTTTAATGTTGCTGATGAAAAATGTGGTGTATGCGTTTTGGATATGGGCAAAAATTCAATATGCGTTGTCAGTCTTATAGGCACAGTTTTTCTTGATGCAAACAGAAATCCTTTTTTTGAAATGGATAATATCATAAAAAAATATGGTGATATGCCTATTTTTGTTGATTTTCACGCAGAGGCAACAAGCGAAAAATATGCTCTTGCCCACTATCTTGACGGCAAAGTAAGTGCTATTGTTGGCACACATACTCATATACAGACAAACGATGACCATATTTTTCCAAAAGGAACAGCTTATATTTCTGATGCAGGAAGTACATGTGCTTTGGACAGTGTTCTTGGTATGGAAAAAACTGCTTGTGTGCAAAAGCAAAAATATCTTTGTCCAGTAAAATTTGATGTTGCCAAAGGAGAAGGCTATATCTGTGGTGTAGTTATAGATATTGATGATAAAACTCATAAAGCAGTTTCAATAAGTAAAATTCATAAAAAAATAAGTTAATATTAAAATATAATATTTTTTATTATAAATTTATTATAAAAAATCCATTAAACAGACCATAATTTTTTATTTTTTATGGTCTGTTTTGTTTTCACCCTTTTTTGTCACATTTTTTTAATATTTTAGTATATAATATTTTATGTAATGAATTTATATATAAATCAAATTAACATATTTTGTTAGTATTTTTATCGTCAATTTGCACATAATTACAAAATAGTTACAATTTAAATTGTAATTTTACTAAAAAATCTTATTTTACTATATACATAAAACACAAAAGATTGTATAATAAATATAGTATTATGGGTTAATATGATTACAATTCACTATATATACTTATAATAAATTCATATGAAATCAAAGGAGTTCCGTTATGATAAAATTCTACACTCCCCTTGGCAAAATCAGTCTTACTAATGATTTTTTTGCAGGTCTTGTAGGCAATGCTGTTACAAGTTGTTATGGTGTTGCAGGTATGCACTGTGCTGGTGCTGCAGATAGTGTAAGAACACTTATCTTCGGCAGCAATATTCCAGAAAAAGGTGTCGTTGTTACTGAAACTAACGGCGAGCTGATTATTGATTTGCATATCAAAGTGATTTATGGCATAAATATTGCAGCAATAGTACAAAGCATTACAAATAAAGTGCGTTATGCTGTTGAGGATGCCACAAATCTTAAAGTTCAGAAAATCAATGTTTCTGTTGATGATATTATCGCAGAATAATTCAATTATTTTTAAGGTGGAAAAACATGATAACTGGTAAAATACTTAGAGATAGCATTATATCCGGCGCAAATTTAATTATCAACAAAAAGAGCAGTGTTGACGAACTTAACGTTTTCCCTGTTCCTGATGGTGATACCGGTACGAATATGTCAATGACAATTGGTGCTGCAAAAAGGGATTTGTTAAATCTTCCTGATGACTGCACAGTTGAAAAAGTAAGTCAAGTTACTGCTTCAAGTATGCTTCGTGGTGCAAGAGGTAACAGTGGTGTTATTTCTTCACTTTTATTCCGTGGTTTTGCAAAAGCTTTCACTGGCAAAACAGAAGCAGATGCACAAGACCTTATCCAAGCTCTCAGAGGTGGTGTTGACGCAGCTTATAAAGCTGTTATGAAGCCAACAGAAGGTACTATGCTTACTGTTGCTCGTGTTGCTTGTGAAAAAGCTGAAACTATGATGGATGAAACTGACCCTGTTGTTCTTTGGAGCGCTGTTGTTGATGCAGCTCAGTCTGCTCTTGATTATACTCCGGAACAACTTCCTGTACTTAAAAAAGCTGGTGTTGTTGACGCTGGTGGTCAAGGTGTTGTTTATATATTCAGAGGTATTCTCTCTGTTCTCAAAGACGGTGTTATTGTTGAAAGCGAAGAAACTGTTAAAACAACCGGACAAAATTTTAAAGCTAAGGGTGTTTACACAAAAGATATTGCACCTAACATAACAAACGGTTACTGCACAGAATTTATAATCAACAAAAACGAAAAAGCTTCTGCTGAAAGACTCCGTGCTTTCCTTGAAAGTATTGGCGACAGCGTTGTTGTTGTTGAAGATGAAGATATTATCAAAAGCCATGTTCATACAGATGACCCTGGTAGAGCTCTCAGCGAAGCTATCAGACATGGTTATATGACAAATCTTAAAATCGAAAATATGCTTGAACAAATGGCTGAACTTGATGAAAAAGGCAAAGGTCTTGAAAAAGAACAGCTTGACGCAAACAGCGATTCTAAATTCAAATATTCAGCAGTTGACAACGATGTGCCTTATGGTTTTGTTGCAGTTGCTGCTGGCGAAGGCCTTGAAAACATCTTTGCTGACCTTGGTGCTGACGCAGTTGTAACAGGTGGTCAAACAATGAACCCTTCAACTGACGATATTCTTCAAGCAGTTCATTCTGTTGGTGCTAAAACAGTTTTTGTTCTTCCAAACAACAAAAACATCATAATGGCTGCTGAACAGGCTGCAAGCCTTGCTGACAGAGAAGTTGTTGTTCTTCCAACAAGAACAATCCCTCAGGGTATCACTTCTATGCTCAACTTTGACCCAGAAATGGATACAAAACAAAATACAATCAATATGAACATTGCTGCTCAGAATGTTCAAACTGGTTCTATTACATTTGCTGCAAGAAACTCTGACTTTGATGGTCATAAAATCAAAGAAGGCGAAATTCTTGCTCTTGAAAACGGCAAACTTGCTTTTACAGAAAAAAGTGTTGAAAAAGCTGCAATCAAACTTACAAAAAATATGGTAAATAAAGATTCCAACTTTATCACTGTTATTTATGGCGAAGGCATCAGCGAAGAAGAAGCTAATTCTGTTTGCACTGGTATCAAAGCAAAAATCAGCCCAAGTATTGAAGTTTCTGCTATCAAAGGTGACCAACCTGTATACTATTACCTCATTTCAGTTGAATAGTATTATACAGATATTTCGCATAGACATTTTTATGCAGTTTGTGCTAAAATTAAATTAACCAATAGGCTGTCTTAACTGACAGCCTATATTTTTTAATCATTTTAATGTAAAGGAAACTATTATGGATTTAAACAACGAAATCCGTTACTTAAAAGGTGTTGGCGATAAACGAGCACAGCAGTTAAACAAACTTGGTGTGTACTCTGTTTATGACCTTTTATATTTTTTTCCAAGAAAATATATAGATTACACTCAGCCCTACGAAGTTTTTAACGCCCCTTATGATACTCCTTGTGTTGTTAAAGCAACTGTATTAAAAGTATCTAATGGTGTTCTTGTCAGAGGTGGAAAAACTATTTATAAAGTTATGTGCGCAGACGATACTGCTCAACTTACTTTAACATATTTTAACTCTGAATATACTGTGCAAAAATTAAAGGTTGGATGTGATTATCTTTTCTATGGTAAAATTGGTGGAAATATGCTTAACAGAGAAATGGTTTCTCCTGCTTTTGTTGATATTGATTATCCTATAAAGGAACAACCGGTGTATTCTCTCACACAAGGTTTGTCCTCAGCAATGATAAGCAAATATGTTCAAACTGCTCTAAGCTTAATTGATAATATTCCTGATTTTATTCCTCAACATATTTTATCGGAATTTTTTCTTCCAAGTTTGGATTTTGCTATAAGAAATATTCACACTGGTAAAACACCTTCCGCTGTATCAATTGCAAAAGAAAGACTTATTTTTGACGAATTTTTTATGTTGCAATTGGGTATGTCTATTATGGGTGAAGATATCAGCAAGCACACTGATATAACCTTGAAAAACACCGATATTTCCGACTTTATAAATTCACTTAGCTTTACACCTACTGACGCTCAAACCCGTGTTGTAAATGAAATTTTGCAGGGATTCTGCTCAGGTACAGCTCAAAACAGATTAGTGCAAGGCGATGTTGGTTGTGGCAAAACATTAGTTGGTGCTTGTGCTTGCTTTGCTATGGCAAAAAACGGTTATCAAAGTTGTATGATGGCACCAACAGAAATTCTTGCAAATCAACATTTTTACTCATTTAAAAACTTTTTTGATAAATTTAATATAAAAGTTGCTTTGCTTACATCATCAACAAGAGCAAAAGAAAAAAGAGAAATTCTTTCTGCATTGCAAAATGGAGAAATTGATATCATTGTAGGCACTCACTCACTTATAAATGAAAGTGTAATTTTTAAAAATCTAGGCTTATGTATAACTGACGAACAACATCGTTTTGGTGTTGCACAAAGAACTAAAATGAGCCTTAAAGGAAATAATCCTCATATTATTGTTATGAGTGCAACTCCTATTCCTCGTACACTTGCAATGATTATATATGGCAATATGCAAATATCTATTATTGACCAAATGCCAAAAGGCAGAAAACCTATTGAAACATATTTTGTTGGCACAGACAAACGAGCAAGAATGTTTGCCTTTATTGATAAGCATATTAAAATGGGAAGACAAGCATATATTGTTTTGCCGGCTATTGACCCTAACGAAAATGTAACAGAGCTGCAAAGTGTTACAGCTTATTACAATGATGTTATACAAGCTCTTTTGCCAAATGCAAAATCAGCTATATTACACGGAAAAATGAAAACAAGCGAAAAAGATGATATTATGAATCGTTTTAAAAATGGTGAAATCGACCTTTTGTGTTCAACAACAGTTGTTGAAGTTGGTGTTGACGTACCTAATGCTGTTCTTATGATTATAGAAAATGCAGAGCGATACGGCTTGTCTGCCCTTCATCAGTTAAGGGGCCGTGTTGGTCGTGGAGAATATCAAAGCTACTGTATTCTTGTATCTGATAACAAGGGTAAAAATGTTGTTGAAAGACTTAAATTTCTGTGTTCTTCACAAGACGGATTTAAGGTTAGCCAATATGACCTTGAAAATCGTGGTCCTGGTGACTTTTTCGGCAAACGACAACACGGTTTGCCAGATTTAAAAATTGCAAGTATGTCCGAAGATATTTCCACTTTGGAAAAATCTCAAAAAGCCTGCAATATGATACTTTCCACTGATAACTGGCAGAAAAAGTATCCTTTGCTTATGAAAAAACTAAAAAAATTATTTGAAGGATTTATTTTATAAACTATGATAAAACTTATTATAAGTGACCTTGACGGAACATTGTTATCAAAAGGAAAACATCTTCCCCCTGATTTTGATGAAGTGTTTAATGAGCTTAATAAAAAAGGAATAGCCTTTGCAACTGCCACTGGAAGAAACTTTGCTGGTGTTCAAGATTTTTTTGGAAATATAGTTGACAAAATGCACTTTATTTGTGATAACGGTGCTTTTGTTATGCATCACGATAAACTTGTGCAGGCAGTAACAATCGAAAAAGAAATGAGCCACAGAATATTTAATGCAGTAAAAAAATATGGTGGAATTGATGTTCTTGCCTGTGGTAAAAAAGGCACATATTACACACACTGTTTGCCTCAAACACAAGAAATTATGAACGACTTCTACACAAAAACAACTTTTGTTGATGATTTATGTGATATTGATGATGAATTTTTTAAAATATCCATAAACGATTTTAACGACCCTTTAAAAAGTGGTTCATATCAATATTTTGTTGATAATTTTGGCAATGATTTATCTATAAACGCATCAGGCGACATTTGGATGGATGCAATGTGCAAAAATGTAAACAAAGGTATTGGTGTAGATGTTTTGCAAAAACTTCTTGGTGTTACAAAAGAAGAAACTATGATTTTTGGCGACTATTACAACGATATTCCTATGCTTGATAGAGCTGAATATTCTTTTGCTATGGCAACAGCTCCTGACGATGTAAAAGCTCATTGCAAATACATAGCAGACAGCAGTGAAAGCTTTGGTGTTACAAAAGCAATAAAAGAATTTGTACTCAATTAAAAAGTTATTAACATAAATAGACAGTATAGTGGAAAACTTATATAAAACAAATCAGCACTCCATTTGGAGTGCTGATTTGTTTTGGTGGGTATTTTTTCGTTATTTGTTATAACCTGTTAAACAATATTGGTTGCATTTTTCTCAAATGCTATAAGTTGTATGGTAAATTTAAACCACAATAATATAATACCCTATATTTCAAAATAAATATATATTTTATAGATTTTTTAACCAGATTGTAATAATTTTAGAGATAAATATTGCATAATTTTGTCGAAAACAAATAAAAAGTGCAATAAATCACAAATTTACAGCACTTTTCTTTTTTACCATATTTATTTTTTTCTCTCTAAACCAACATAAGAAAGTGTAAGGGCATTTTTTACAAGATTTATATACTCTTCTACCACCGGTTTAATTTCCATACTTTTAAGCTTTATCCAACCGACTGTCATTTTTTCTCCATAGCCGTCAAGCTGCAATGATATTATATTATCATCAACAACACCATCAATCAAACAGCCTGTACCGATATTATAACAATCTGTATTTGAAAGTATATTAAACGCAGTTGCTCTATCTCTCACATATACAACCTTTTTAAACCCTGAAACATCAACTGTTTCTTCTGCAAAGTTTAAAGAGCTGTTATCCTGCTCATATGCTATGCAAGTGTAATCTTCAAGTTGTTGCATTGTAACCTTTGTATTTGATGCCAAAGGATGATTTTTTCTCATATAAATATGAGATGTAAAGTTTTTAAGTGGTGTAAATTCAATATCTTTGCTCTGCAACAATCTTGTTAAGTATCTGCTTGTAGAATCTGAAAGAAAGATAATTCCTATATCGCTTTTTTTGTTGAATACATCATCAATAATTTCGTATGTCTTGCTCTCTCTTAAATAAAATTCATAGTCGCTACACTGTTCATTATTTAAAAGGTCAATAAAAGCTTTAACTGCAAATGCATAATGTTGTGTTGAGATTGAAACACGCTTTTTTTCCACTGCTCCGTTGATAAAACGATTTTCTATCTGCTGTGCTTGCTCCAAAAGTTGCTTAGCATAACATAAAAGCTCTGTACCCTCAGCAGTAAATCTTGTTTTGCTGCTTCCTCTCTCCAAAATGCAAATACCCAATTCTTCTTCAAGGTCTTTTATAGCTTTACTAAGTGTTGGCTGTGTAAGAAATAAGCTTTGTGCAGCTTTACTGATTGTGCTGCATTTAGAAACCTCCACAATATATCTCAATTGCTGTAATGTCATAATTCTTCCTCTTGTCACGCTTATTGATTATAAAATATATAATGACAATTTTATATAAAGATTTTTTATACAAAATTATTATTAACTACTATATTG
>JAHHUE010000051.1 GCA_020024155.1 Oscillospiraceae bacterium
GTGATAACATAAAATAAAATTATTAGTACGAAAATTTGCATGCAGATGTCTTGTTAAAAAATAAAAATAAGGAGGTATAATTTATGAAAAAAATGATTGCTTGTGCTGATGATTATATAAAAAATAGCAACTTAGCAATTATTGGAATGCTGAAAGTGTGTGCTGTATCTTTGGGTATGTTCTTGGGAATGCAAATACCAAAGAAATATAAATTAAAAGCAGGTATAGCTACTGCAATTGTATTTGTAGTAACATATATTTCATTATTAGTTACTTTTATAAAATCAGCTATAAAATTCTATAAAGAAAAAAGCTAGGTAAAATAAAAATTCCGTCATTTTTATTTGACGGAATTTTTATTTATTTATCTTTTCTATTTTTAAGGAAGTCAAATATAAGGTTAACTGTATTTTCAGTTCCAATTGATGAATCAATACATAAATCATAGTTATGCATATCATGCCAATTTTTTCCTGAAATATTGGTATAATAAGCAGCTCTTGCTTCATCAGAATGTTTTATGTTATTTGCAGCTTGTTCTGATGTATCGCCATACATTTCCATAACTTTTTTAATTCTGTATTCTTTTGGAGCATAGATAAAGAGGTTTATTACATTATCATAATCACGCAAAATATAGTCAGCTGCTCTGCCAACAATAATACAGGAACCATTATCAGCAATTTTTCGTATTGTTTTTTCTTGAGCTACAACAGCTTGTTGTACAGCGTTTGTACCTAAATATAAATCCTTTAATATAGAAGGTGAGTTTGTATTTAAGTTGGATATAAAATTTTTATCAAGTCCAGACTCATTAGCTGCAATTGCAATCATTTCTTTATAATAGAAAGGTATATTAAGCTTGTTAGCAAGCAATTTTCCCACTTGTTTACCAGCTGTGCCGTGTTCACGAGAAATAGTTATAATAACACCTTTTTCAGATTTTTGTATATCAGATGAGAAATTATCAATTGTAGATGTTGTTTTTTCTTTTCCAAGTTTTTTAAAGAATGGAACAGTTAAAATGACTATAACTATAATTGCAATTATATCTGAAATAGGGGCAGCAATAAGTAAACCATTTATACCAGTTCCTGCTTGTTTGTTTTCAAATATATATGGCAAAATAATTGCCAAAGGAGTAAAGCAAACAATATCACGAATAAGACTTGATAATGCAGCGTGAATGGATTTACCAATAGACTGGAAGAAAATTACACTCATCTTAATTATGCAAGTTACAGAAATAAGAGAAAGATAAATACGGAATGTATCTGTTGCAAATTCCATATATAAATCATTACCAGAACCAAAGATGTTGATAATAACTTGTGGATATAACTGGAATATAAGTGTTGCAACAACACCTATAATAATTGAATATTTAACTATTAATTTATAGGCTTCTCTTACACGGTCATATTTTTTAGCACCATAGTTGTATCCAAAAATTGGCTGACCACCAAGCACGATACCAACAACAATATTACAAATGATAGTGTAAACTTTTGTTTGAATACTAAATACTGAAATAGGAATATCTGGGCCATATTTTGATAATTCACCATATTTATACAGCATTAAATTACATACTAACGACATAACAACAATTGAAATTTGTGTAACAAAAGTTGAAATACCAAGTTTTACAATGTTGTGTAAAATTGCTTTATCAGGGATAAAACTTTTCTTTTTAAGTTTAAAAGTTTTTGGCTTTATAAAGTATAAAGCACATATAACAAATGATAGAAATTGTCCTATTGCAGTTGCCCAAGCAGCACCAGCAATACCCCATTTTAAAACAAAGATAAAAACAGGGTCAAGGATAATATTTGTTATAGCACCCGTAAGAATAGCAATCATTGCATACGCTGGATTTCCATCTGCTCTTATCATACTGTTCATAACATTAAAAAGAAGATAAAAAGGAAAGAATGCTGCTATTATTCTAAAATATTCAACAGCCATTGAAAGTGTTTGGCTTGATGCACCAAAGGTGGACATAAGAGGAGCACCGAAAGCTAAACAAAAAACAGTAAGAATTATACTTATAATAAATGAAACTGTTATACCTGTTCCAACACATTTGTGTGAGCTATCGCTATCATTTCTTCCGGCACAGATACTTAGATAGGCAGCAGCACCGTCACCAACGCACCACGCAAAAGCATTTGCAATACATATAATAGGAAAAGATACACCAGTTGCAGCGTTACCAAGATAACCAAGTTCACTGTTTCCTATAAATATTTGGTCAACAATGTTGTAAAAAGCACTTATAAGAAGTGCTGTAATACATGGCACTGAGAATTTAAGTAAAAGCTTGGAAATTTTTTCTTCTCCAAGTAATGTATTATTTTCCATATAAAATTCACCCAATTTAATTGCAAAAAAAAAACGTAATACTTTTACTATAGTCCTTGTTTAAAGACTTATAGCAAAACTATTACGGTAGTTTGTAGAAACATTCATCCAATTATGAACTTATATAAGTTTTGTTATTAAAACTAAATAATTTTAACATATAATAAAAAAAATGTCAACATATCAGTAAAATATTAACAATATGTGTATTGACAACATGATGAAAATAAAATATTATAAAAAATAAATGTCGAAAATGAGAAGATATATAAATCTGTTTGCTTTTTTAAGTAAAGGAGTTGATTTTATGAATAAAGCTTTTAATAAAAAGATGTTACATATTATGTTTAGTATATTGTTGTGTTTTGGAGTATTTTTTTCATCAACAAGTATAGATGTTTTTGCAACACAAAACTCAAAAAACCAACCAATAACATCAACTAAAAAGTCAAACGACAAATCTAAAAAAGAAGAAAAGAAAAAAGAAAAAGCCGAATTTAAAGCAAATTCAAGTTATAAAAAAGTATATGACGGAAAATCAGCCACAGAAGCAGAAGTTAAATCAATTATGAGCAGTAAATCTGGTGGTGTTACAAAATATACATATAGCTGGGCTGATGAAAATGGAAATGCACTTGAAAATCCTCCGGTAGATGCAGGTAACTATAAACTTATGATAGTTGTTTCTGGTGATGACCCAGATTATAAAGGCAGTGGAAAAATTCCATATATCATAGAACAACGTCCACTGGAATGGAATGTTGAAGCAATTACAGCGTCAAAACCTTTTGATACAACAATAAGTCCTGCAAGAATTAAAGGCAAGCTGAAAATAAATGGTATTATAGATGGCGATGATGTTTCATTTACTTATGATAAAATTTCAGCACCTGAGTTTGCTACTCCGGATGTACAACGCACATCAATACTTTTAGTGGTGGATAATCCACAAATAATTGGAGAAAAAGCTAATAACTATGCGTTACCAAAAAGTGCACCAACAGTTGAAGCAAGTATAATCAAAGCTCATGTAGAAGAAGTTGTGCTTGGAGAAAATACATATCGAATTATTGCAGAAGATGGTATAAAAGTTACAGAAGAACTTGTAAATTCAGGATTTGATACAAAAGAAAAAATACAAGAAGTTCTTACAGCAAATATCAATATGTTGTTGAAAAAAAATAAGGAAAATGCAAGTGTAGTATTTTATAATCTTAGATGTGAGTTGAAAGACGGAGATAATTGGACGGAAATATCTACACAAGATGCTCTAAAAGAAAAAATAGAGATTACAATACCGTATCCAGAACAAACAAGCAATAAAACACACAAATACGTTATTAGCCAGATAGTAGGAAATGGAGAAAATGCAGGCGAAGTAAAAGAATGTCATTACACAGAAACTGAAAATGGCTTGAAATTTACTTATGAAGATGGAGATACAATTGCTATTGGATATACACAAAAACAGTCAAAAAATATGATTATAGCAGCGGTTGTAGTGGCTGCATTAGCTATTATAGCAGGAATAGTAGTTGTTACATATAAACTTATTAAAAAAGATGAACAGCAGGATTTACTTGAAGAAGTAGATGACAAAAAAGATAATTAAATATGAAATAAAAAAGTGCCTAAATTAAGGCACTTTTTTATACAAGTATTGTTGTAAAATGAAGATATTATCATAAAGAGAAAATATTATAGCAATAAATAACAATATTACCTAGTTATACTAATGAAAAAACTCAGCAATAATCGTCAGAAAGTTGTGATACCACAAAAAGTTAATTGTTAAAAGCAGAAAATGTTATTAGTACACGGTTACTGATAACTTTGTAAAAACTTGCAAGAAAACTTGTTGTCCAATTATGAATAAGAAACTTCAAACATTTTTTTTATCAACTAAAAAAATAGATGTAATTTATCATGATACTCATAAAACAGAAGAAAAATTCCTATATTTACATATTCTTTAAACATAGTTGTAGCGACAAGTATGAAAATGCCAGCAGCAATATTAGAAGGTTATAGTCAAGTTATTTCTAGTGAAAATGATACAGTAGGTCTGTGTTTAATAAAAACAATCATGCAAAATTCTAGATATACAAAACTTAAAGAAACACCTTTGATTGATAAAAGTAGTCTTGTTTTGATATTCTCCATATAAGGTGACGCAGACCTAAAAAAATATAAAAAACTTTTTGGTGAGTATAGTTAAAACAATAATTTTATAAACTAATAAAAAATCACCAGTTATGATAAAAATATAACTGGTGATTTATATAATGATTTATATAAAATTATTTTTTAAAAATAATATATATTATTAAAGCAATATTACTCCTGCATTTTCGCATTTATTGATACTGTCATTATCCCACAATGAGCTTTGAACTTCACCTATGTGAGCTTTTCCTAAAAGCAACATAGATGCACGAGATTGACCTATACCACCACCCATAGTTTGAGGCAGTTGTCCGTCAAGTAAAAGTTTATGGAATGGAAGATTACGGCGATTGTCACATCCAGATAAAGATAACTGATGGTCCAATGTAGCAGGGTCTACACGAATACCCATAGAAGATAATTCCATACTTCGATTATTTATACTATCCCAGCATAAAAGGTCTCCGTTTAGTGTCCAGTCATCATAGTCCGGAGCTCTGCCATCGTGTGGCTTACCAGAATGCAATTTTCCACCAATACCAATAATAAATGTAACTGGATGTTCTTTTGTGAAAGCATGTTCTCTTTCTTTTGAAGTTAAAGTTGGATACATATCTTCCAACTCTTGAGAAGTGACAAAAGTAACTTCTTGTGATAGTTTTGGAAGAACAGACAAGGCAGGAAATACAGAGTGTAGAAAGTTTTGAGTTTCTGCCAAAGCATCTACAATGCACTGAACAGTATTTTTCAAAAAGTCAATATTTCTGTCTTCGGGTGATATAATTTTTTCCCAGTCCCACTGGTCTACATAAGCAGAGTGAAGATAATCCAAATCTTCATCACGTCTAATTGCATTCATATCAGTATAAAGACCTTCGCCAAGTGCAAATTGGTAGCGTTTAAGTGCAAGACGCTTCCACTTTGCTAATGAGTGTACAACAACAGCATCATTTTCTACACCACGAATATCAAAGGCAACAGGACGCTCAACACCACTTAGGTCATCGTTTAAACCGGAAGAAGATGAAACAAACAATGGAGCTGAAACACGATAAAGATTTAAAGAACTAGCTAACTTATCTTCAAATAATCTTTTTAAAAGACCAATAGCTCTTTGAGTTTCATATATGGACAATAAAGAATGATAGCCATTTGGCAATTTAATTTCTGGCATAATTAAACACTCCTTTCAATAATCAGAGAAACATCTAAATGTGTAAAATATAGATATTTTCTCAACTAAAATTTATCGTAATCAATTGTAAATATTATATCAAAGTAAAGTTTTGTATGCAAGAAAACAATGAATTTGATTACGTATAAAATTGTAAAAATAAGTTTTAAACATTATTTTGAATTAAATACAGCACAAAAATTTAACTGTAAGAAAAAAGCACAACTGCAATGATTATCTGTCAAAACCATTTGATTTTTTGGAGTTATACACAAGAGTGAGTGTTTTAATTTGCAGAGAAATTTTACAGACTGCACCAATTATCAAATATGTAAATATTGAGTATATTTGGTGCAGTGATGTTGATTTATTTTCTATAAGAATGAAACCACATATAAGCAGATTGACAATATAGACAATATAGATGAATAAAAACTGTATACTCATATTGATGAATTTACAGCAGTAGATGAAATTCAAAAACTATCCGAGTCTTTTAATGATATGCATATATTTTAACTTATAAATTCAAATCAGCTTTAGGAAGTGTAAAATATATTGAAAATTGATGCTTACTATCATTTATACTAAGAGTTCCACCAAGTTCCGCAGCTAAATCTCTTACAGATGATAGACCTATTCCGTGATGTGAAACATCTTTTCTTTTTTTAGATTTATAATTGGAAACACTGATTTGTACATAATCTTCAATATCATCAACATTGATAAGTACGGGATGATTTTTATCTGCATATTTAACTATATTAGATGAAAGATTATCACATATTCTTTGAAAGGCATCAACACGAATATTTAAGGCATATTTACCTTTGATTTGAGGCAATTTGATTTCAAATTCATCTTTTTCTAATTCAGAAAAACTCTCATACAATATTTGATTTAGAAATTCAGAACCATTAACTAATTCTCGATTATCACGAATTAGTTTACCTTTTACCAAAACACAATTTAGCAATTCATCAGACAGAGATTTAAGTTGATATGCTTTTTCCGTAGCTTTGAGTATGTATTGTTCTTGTTCTAAAAGTGATGATATTTTATGATATTTTATAATTTCAAGATACCCTATTAGTTTAGTTAGAGGAGTGCGTATATCGTGAGATAATGAAGCTATAAGTTGATTTTGGCTAGCTTGTATTTGCTTTTCATTTTCAAGTAAATTTAAAAGAGATGTACGCATACTCTCTATGGTTTCGCCTAGTTCAAAAATTTCATCTTGTCCACGGATAGAAATTTTTGAGTTTTTTTCTCCTTTTTTTGAATTAAGAATTTGATTATGTAATTGTTTTATTCGTACAAGTAAATAGATTATATAAGAAAAAAGAATGCTGGCAGCAAATAATGTTCCATATAGCATTCCTCGTAATTTCCATTTTCTACGATAGGCTTTTCCTGGTGCATATGATGTTGCAAATATTAAGCCGTCTGAACACTCAATTATATTTTCTCGATTCTTTTCTAAAAATTGTTGATATTCTGAGTTAGATTCGTCATAAGATGGAAAATTTTCATAAAATAATACCACTTCAGAATCTGATGATTGTAATTTACTGTTTGCCAAAGCTTGTTCTCTATTGAGATTAGTTTCTGTGACATAATATTGGAATTCAGTTAAAGATTTATTGCATAATAGTTTCCAATATGATGAACGATTTTCAGATAGAAAAAAATAATCTGACATCAAATCTGACACCAGATAGTTTATACTGAACGCACAAAGTGAAGACAGTATTATAGTTATTAGAAACTGGATAACAATATGAGATTTAATAATTTTTTTTAATTTACACAAACTTATATCCCTTTCCCCAAATGGTCAAAATATATACTGGATGCTTAGGGTCATCTTCGATTTTTTCTCTAAGTTTTCTGATAAAAACCATTATAGTATTGCTGGAACTTTGTATATATTTCTCGTTCCAAATTTCTTCATATATATTTTGAACAGAAAAAATTTGACCTCTGTTAAACATAAGATATTTTAAAATGTTGTATTCCGTATCAGTTAAATCAATAGGAACTTCTTTTTTCCATACCTTGTTCTGAGTACAATTTAATCGTAATCCGTTATACTCTATAAATTCATTGCTTTCAACCTTGCCTTTATAAATGGTGTACCTACGCAAAAGACCTTTTACACGAGCCACTAATTCTGAATAAGAAAATGGTTTTGCCAAATAGTCATCACCACCGGATGAGTATCCCATAATCAAATCAGAATTACTGGTTTTGGCAGTTAAAAATAAAATAGGAACATTACTTGTTTTTCTAATTGTTCTGCAAAGGTCAAATCCGGACATATCCGGCATCATTACATCTAATATAATCAAATCAATTTTAGATGATAAAATTTCTAAAGCTGATTTTGGTGAATCTGCTTCAAATACCTCAAAATTCTCGCTTGTCAGTAAAACTTTTATAATATCACGGATTTCACTATTATCATCAACAATAAGTATTTTACCTTGGCTAACAGTAGAATTTATCAAACCAATCTCCTCCTTGTATGTTTTTATATTTGTATACATATAAGCAATCTAAATACGCTATATAGATATGGATAAGCTATGAATGGTTATAAATAATATACAAAAATGCTATGTCTTTCAAATAAAGTATACGATATTTGAGAAAATTTTTCAATAAAACTAATTAATAAATGTGCATTGTATTGTCAATAAATATTAAGCGTGAACTAAAATAAAAATAAGAATTATTAAGAATTTAATTTAATAATTCATGATATAATTATAAAAAATTGCAATATTTTAGCTTAGATTTGATAGTATTATGTGTATCTTAGATTGTTAAAAAGTGTTTTTAAGTAAGTTATTTGTTTTATGTATTTCATAAATGCATTAAATGCATTTACAGAACAATAGCAATTATAATGGTGAGTTAATAATTAGAATAATCGCAAATACTTTTATAAAAAACTATTTTAAACACAATGTTAATTTATACATAATACAAAAATGTAATACAAATGTAATACATATCAACTTTGGAATTGTAATATTCAAATTCAGAAGTTTATCTGTATTTTATTAGGTTACAGATATAAATGCGAAATAGGCAAGTAAATAGACATAATGAAAGGGAAAGTGTATGAAAAATTTAAAAGTTAGAGACAAATTAAGAGTTGGGTTTGGGATTATAATTGCACTTATAGTACTTATATCCACATTATCAATAATGAGTTTGATAAAAGTTAATAATCAATCAAAGATTCTTGCTGAAAAATCATTGTCAAATACACAAATGATTTGGGAAATAAGAAGAAATAATTTATCTGGTGAACGCTATATTTTGATGAGCTTGATGGAAAAAGAGCAAAACTTAGTAAACAATTATATTGAGTCTGCAAGAAATGAATCAAAATCCAATCAAGAAGTTATGAAAAGATTTCAACAAAATCATCGCATAAATCAAAATCTTGTAGATGATTTGGATAAGACTTTTGAAGAGCAAATAGAAAAAAGAGAACAACTATATAAAATATTGGAATCTGTTACACCAGAAACTCAAGCAGAAGCATATAATCTATATATGACAGAGTTATATCCTATTTTATCAGAGCAAAACACTATTTTAACAGGAATTCATAATGCACAAATGAATTTAACCGATAAAGAATTAAAATATGGAAATAAAATCTATTATGGCACACAAACATTGATTATTTTTATTGTTTTAATTGCAATTGCAATAAGCTCATTAGTTACAATAAAGCTTACAAAAGCAATAGTTATACCATTAAATGAAATTACTAATGCAACAAACGCCTTAGCAGAAGGTGATTTTAGTGCAAATTTAACCTATGAAAGTAAAGATGAATTTGGAAAAACATGTAATAGCATACAAACTGGATTTGAACAGTTGAAAAAAGTAATAAACAATACTGCTGATGCACTTGGTCAGTTAGCAGACGGAAACTTTGCATTTGATACTGATTTTGACTTCAATGGAGAAATGAAAGAAATCCAAAATGCTGCTGGGGCTTTAATGGAAAAAATGAATGTATTTTTCTATGAAATTAAAACTTCAGCAAGTCAAATCCATGACGGTTCAGCTCAGGTAGCAAACGGTGCACAATCATTGGCACAAGGAGCAACTGAGCAAGCAAGTAGTTTGCAAGAATTGGCTTCATCTATTTCAATAATATCAAACAATGTAAGTGAGAATGCAATAAACTCAAAAAAAGCAAACGATCTTGCAACAATGTCAGGAGAAGTTGCTAAGGCAACAATGAATGATATGAAAGAAATGCTTTCAGCAATGAATGAAATTTCAATATCTACTGAAAATATAGGAAAAGTTATTAAAGTTATAGATGACATTACTTTCCAAACCAATATATTATCACTTAATGCAGCAGTAGAGGCTGCAAGAGCAGGGTCTGCAGGTAAAGGATTTGCTGTAGTTGCAGATGAAGTTAGAAATCTTGCACAAAAATCATCTGAATCAGCAAAAGAAATTACAGACCTAGTTGAAAGCACAATTTCAGCAGTAAAAAAAGGTGAAAATATTGCACAAAAAACAAGTGAAGCATTTGATGGTTTGGCAGATAGCATAAATGATGTTGTATCAACTGTAAATGAAATTGCAATTGCTACTGAAGGTCAGGCAGATAGCATAAAACAAATTACCATAGGTGTTGACCAAATCTCTGCTGTTGTTCAAACAAATTCTGCTACAAGTGAAGAAAGTGCAGCTGCCAGCGAAGAGCTTTCTGCTCAAGCTAATACATTGAATAATTTACTTGAACAATTTAAGCTTAAATAAAGATTAAATAATAAATAATTGGTTTTTTTATATGAAAATCGTTTATTAAAATTAAATACATAAAGGTGAGAAAATGGCAGATTATAAATCTATGTACTATAAACTATTTAATCAAGTTAGTAAAACAATTGAAGAATTGGAAAACATTCAACATCAAACGGAAGAATTATTTGCTTTAACAGAAACTCCTAACCTTTATGTATTAAAGGTTGAAAAAAACGAAAACATAAATTCTGAAAACTAGATATTGTTGATTGGTTTATGTTAAAAAGTTTTTGAAGATGTCAGAAAATTTGGAGGAAATTTATGAAATATGAAAAAAAAGATTAATAAGTATTATTTAAGTATTATTTTAGTAATAATATTGTTTTTGAACACATTTCCACAATTACCTGTTTACGCCAATGCTTCTGTCAGAATCAGAGATGTAAGTGATTATGTAACAAACTTAACAGTTAACTCTGAAAATATAAAAGATGCAGATACAATTACCGTACATATTGATTTTGATGAAGGTAATGGAAATATAGAGAATGGTGATTTTATAGAAATATCGTGGATATCCTCTGGAGAAGCTTTCTTTCAAGGATTTGTTGGAACTCAACGCTTGGAAATTGATGGAATACATGTTGCTGATATAGAGGTCACAGTAGACGGTGCCATTATTAGATTTAATGAAAACGTTGATGGACATGATAATGTAAAAGGATATGCTGACTTTACAGTAAAAGGTAGAAATATAGCAAGCACAACAAATGAAGATACCAAAATTGTAAGTATTTCTTGTGGCAGTAACAAAGTAGATGTTTCTATAACAAAACCTGCTAGTGGAACAACAGGAAGATTTTATCATAAATCTGGTGCAATGTATGAACAAGACCCTGAGCATGTAGTGTGGTTTTTAAATATAAACAATAATGCTGCTTTTGCTGAGGAAAAAGTTTATATACAAGATGATATACAACCTGGACAAAAATTAGTACCTAGTAGTTTTGAAATTGTAATTAGAGGTCAAGAAGATAGATACTATAGAGGAGAAAATGCTATAAATGATTTTATAAGAGATTTTCCTAACTCTGCAATATCATATAATGTTGATGCTGTTTCTAATACAATTGTTGTAGATATTCCTGCAGAACATGTATCA
>JAHHUE010000052.1 GCA_020024155.1 Oscillospiraceae bacterium
ATATATAACAAATATAAAAACAAAAAAGGATAGATATATGTTAAGAAATTTATTATATAGATATATATAACGAAAATTCCTCTAAAAAATTATAAATATATCAATGGTCAATAAAATGCTAGTTATTTACATATAAAAAAACATAGAAAAAATAAAAATTTATTATAATATATTACTTGTTTTATTTCTAAATAAGATTTATAATAAAAACGTTAAACATATAACATAAAGGAGAACTGATATGTATATTTCTAAAAATGTAAAATATATAGGTGTAAATGACCATAGCGTTGATTTATTTGAGGGTCAATATGTAGTACCTAATGGTATGAGTTATAACTCGTATGTTATTATAGATGAAAAAATTGCAGTTATGGATACAGTAGATGCAAATTTTGGAGATGAATGGCTTGCTAATCTTGATAAAGAATTAGAAGGAAGAAAACCAGATTATCTTGTTGTTCAACATATGGAACCAGACCACTCTGCTAATGTCACATTGTTTATGGACAAATATCCGGAAACAATAGTTGTAGCATCTACAAAAGCTTTTATAATGATGAAAAACTTTTTTGGTACAGACTATGCAGATAGAAGATTGGTTGTAAATGAAGGTGATACATTAAATTTAGGTGAACATACACTTAATTTTGTTGGAGCACCAATGGTTCACTGGCCAGAAGTTATTGTTAGTTATGAATCAACAGAAAAAATATTGTTTTCAGCAGACGCATTTGGTAAATTTGGCGCATTAGATATTGAAGAAGATTGGGATTGTGAAGCAAGACGCTATTATATTGGTATAGTTGGTAAATATGGTTTACAAGTACAAGCTTTACTTAAAAAGGCATCTAGTTTAGATATACAAATGATTTGTCCTCTTCATGGTCCTGTTCTTAAAGAAAATCTTGCAAGATATATTGAATTATATAGTATTTGGGCTTCTTATGAACCAGAAAAAAGAGGTACTCTTATAGCTTATGCTTCTGTATATGGACACACAAAAGAAGCTGCTGAATTGCTTGCTTCCAAATTAAGAGAAAAAGGTTGTAAAGAAGTATTGGTAAGAGACCTTTGCAGATGTGATATTCCAGAAGCTGTTGAAGATGCATTCCAATTTAGTAAAATAGTTTTGGCATCTGTAACATACAACAGCAGTATGTTTCCACCAATGAAAACATTTATAAACCATCTTACAGAAAGAAATTTCCGTTATCGCACAGTTGGCTTTATAGAAAACGGTTCATGGGCAGCAACAGCAACAAAATCTATGCAAAAATTGCTTGAAGAATGCAAAAATTTAACATATTGCGAAAATAATGTAAAAATTATGTCTGCACTAAATGATGAAAGCAGAGCACAAATTGAAGCTTTGGCAAACGAGTTAGTTAATAACTAATATAATAGAATGAAAAATAGACAGTAATAAAGTTTAGTTGTACTTTGTTACTGTCTATTTTATTCTATAATGGCACTATGTGGAGGTCATATTTAAAGATACTCTTTTACTTTATAATATATGCATAAAAATATTTATTATGAATTTTAATTGATTTAGATTATATTATAGTCTAAACTATAATTAAAAATATTATGATATAAAAATAAGCAGTATCAAGAATTTAGGATTGTCTTGATACTGCTATTTTATTTAAAAATATTTAATTTGAAATTAAATTTCTTGTTGGTCAGCCCAATTTCCGATTGTTACACAAACATCTTTAAGACAACCATTATCAAGAGGAGAGATAAGACCTGCTGTTTTAACCAAATCAACAAATGTTTTTGTGCCACCCATCTTTGTATATTTGAGATATGTTTCCCAAGCTTCTTTTGGGTCTTTTAGATATTTTGCAAATACCTGTAAAGCGACTGTTTGAGCCATACAATAATCAATATAGTAGAATGGGTAAAGGTAAATGTGCAATTGTCTTTGCCAACCAGCACCACGGCCATAGAATGGAAGATTGTCAAAGTCCATATATGGACGGAATTCAGATTCCAATTTAGCCCAAGCTTCATTTCTTTGTTCTGGTGTCCAATCTGGATTTGTGTAAACAAGTTCTTGGAAGTAGTCAACCATTGTACCATAAGGGATAAATGATAAAGCATCCTCAGCATGAGAAAGTTGATATTTAGCTGTTTCTTCTTCAAAAAAGAGATGATGCCAAGGACTTGTCAAAAATTCCATACTCATTGAATGAACTTCACAGCCTTCCATAGATGGTTGTTGTAATGCAATATATGGAATTTCTTTTCCAGCAGTGTAGAATGCAAATGCATGACCTGCTTCATGTGTGAGAACATCAACATCACCAGAAGTACCGTTGAAGTTTGAGAAGATAAATGGACAATTATAATCGTGTAAAGAAGTGCAGTAACCACCTGGTGCTTTACCTGGTTTAGAGATAACATCAAATAAGTCCATATCAAACATAAGCTCAATGAATTCCTTAGTTTCTGGGCTCATTTCGCTGTACATTTGTTTTGCACAAGCTAAAAGATGTTCAGGTGTTCCGTGAGGATTTGCATTTCCGTCTTTAAATGCAAATGGGTCATCATAGAATTTAAATGAATCAACACCAATTCTTTCTCTTTGTTTTTCTTTAAGTTTTTTAACAAGAGGAACAAGGTCTTCTAAAACTTGTTTACGGTAATTAGCAACATCTTCTGCATCATAACAGTTTCTTTGACGACGAAGATATCCAAGTTCAAGGAAGTTTTCAAAACCTAGTTCTTGAGCTTGTTTTGTTCTGTTTTTAATAAGATTATCAAAAATCTGGTCAAATTCAGCACGATGTTCATCAAAGAATTTGCCTTCAACTTCAAAAGCAGCTTTTCTAACAGCTCTGTCTGGACTTTGTTTATATTGACCTAGCATTGGCAATGGCATATCTTTGCCGTCAAAATTAACTGTTGCACTAGCGTATAATTTTTGATATTGAGCTGTTAATGTGTTTTCTTCCTGCATCAAAGGAATAATTTTTGGGTCAAAACTTCTTTGGCTCATTTCTGCATTTATAAACATAACGGAGCCAAGCTCTTTTTCAAGTTCTTTACGGAAAGGAGAATTGATGAGTTCTTTTTCAAATTCTTGTTCTTTTTCAGTGATAACAGGACCCATTTCGTCATAATATTTTCTTTCTTCATCATAGAACTTGTCACGAGTATCAATTGTATTTCTGATATGAGCAATGGTGCCACAAGTATTGAAAGATGAAATAGCTTTTTCAAAAGCTTTTAAAATTTCAATTTGTTTCTCAGCACTATCAGCTTCTTTTAATTGTTTAGTAAAATCAGCAATTTTTACAAGAAGTTCTTCATGAGAAGGACGACTGTATGGTATTTCATTAAATTTCATTGGAATTCAACTCCTTCATTAAAGTATATTATAATTAAGCTTATTATATAAATAAAAATAAATGGTGTCAAATAAAAAGCTTACACTTAATAATAATAGGTTAAACATACAAAAATATGAATATTTATAACCAGTATTTGTAACATATCACAATAGAATGTTACAAAATTTAAAAAAATTAAGTAATCATATTGATTTTAATGTAAAAATCTCATAAAATTAAAGCATATTTTATTTCACGGAGGTACAGCAATGAAAAAAATACTTTCATTACTCCTTGCTTCATGTATGGCATTTTCGCTTGTTGCATGTGGCGGAGAAAAACAACAAAACTTAGGTGATGGACAAAGCACAGGTACAAATGTTAAAAATGAACTTGTAATTGGTTCTACATCTGATTTGAATGCAGATATGATGTCTGGTTGGACAAATATTTCAACAAACAAACAAATTAAATCTTTAATCAACGAAAATGGTGCATCAACAGTCGTTTTCACAAAAGATGGTACATTCCAAGTTAATCCATCTGTTACTGAAAAGCTTGAAACAATTGAAAATGAAGATGGTACAAAAACATTTAAAGTTACACTTGTAGACGGTCTTAAATGGTCTGATGGTTCTTCAATCACAGCAAAAGACTATGTTTTTGCAGCACTTCTTACAAACTCACCAGAGTTTGGTGCATTGGATGCAGATAATTTCTCAGGTCAAGATTATGTAGGATTTGAAGAATTTAATGCTGGTGAAACAAAAACATTTAAAGGTGTAAACCTTATTGATGAAAAAACATTTTCATTCACAGCTAAGGCAGATAAATTCCCATTCTACTATGAAATCACATTAGCATCAGCTTCACCATATCCAATGAGTGTAATTGCTCCAGAAGTTGAAATCACAGACGATGGCAGTGGTGCTACATTGAGTGATAACTTTACAGTAGAATTACTCCAAAAAACAATTAATGACCCAAAAACAGGTTATCGTTATAACCCACAAGTTACATCCGGTCCATACAAATTTGTAAGCTTTGACTTGTCAAGTAACCAAGCTGTATTGGAAATTAACGAAAACTTCTGTGGTACATACGATGGTGTTAAACCTTCTATCCAAAAACTTATATTTAAAAAAGTAACAGATGCAACACAAATGGATGAACTTAAAGCTGGCTCAGTTGGACTTATCGCTGGTGTTTCCGGTGGTACAGCTATCAACTCAGGTCTTGACCTTGTTGATGAAGGGGTTGCAGCATATTCATCTTATCCTCGTGCAGGTTACGGCAAAATTATCTTTGCATGCAACCATGGGCCAACACAGTTCCAGGCTGTAAGACAGGCAATCGCATATTGCATTGACCGTGACGAATTTGCTAAAGAATATTCAGGCGGTTTCGCAAAAGTTGTTGATGGTTACTATGGTCTTTCACAATGGGAATACAAAGACAACAAAGATGCAATTGCAGATAAACTTACACACTACACATTAAACCTTGAAAAAGCAGAACAACTTCTTGTTGAAGATGGTTGGACACTTAACAAAGATGGTAAAGAATTTGTTAAAGGCACAGACGATGTTCGTTATAAAAAAGTTGATGGTCAGTTGATGCCACTTGTTATTGAATGGGCAAATACACCAAACAACCCAGTATCAGACCTTATCTCTCGTACACTTCCTGATTCAATGGCTCAAATTGGTATGAAACTTAACTCAACAACTGTTGAATTCGGTGTTCTTATACAGAATGTTCAGCAGGCTGGTGGAGAACAGAAATATCATATGTTCAACCTTGCAACAGGTTTTGCACCACAGAGTGCTGTATGGTACTACTACAATAAAGATCTTAAAACATATGGTGGTGCATACAACCAAGCATTTATTGCTGATGACCAATTGCACAACATCGCACAAGAAATGAGAGCAGTTAAGTCAGGCGATAATGAAACATGGAGTAAAAAATGGTTAGAACTTGAAATTCGTTGGAATGAACTTGTACCAGAACTTCCACTTTACTCTGATGAATATCATGAGTTCTACACACCAAATCTTAAAAACTATACTCCAGACGGTCTCTGGTCAACAGAAAAAGCTATTGTATACGCAAGTATGTCTTAATGAAATTTAATATATAGTTTAGGAATTAAAACTAATAAATCAAAAGGTTCCTCTTCATCATGTAGAGGAGCCTTTTGTTTATGAAAAAATATTTAAAGGTTATATATAAAGGACATAAAATCATTTATACGCAAATAAAATATTTTTTACAAATTGTATTATGTTTGTTAAATATTACAAAAAAAGCAGCATTATTTAGTCTAATAACACATATATTACAAAAATGAAAAACAATTGGAGAAAAACTGTTAAAAAGTATTTTATTTGTGGTAAAATAATACAATAATCTTATATAAATTAGAAAGAGAGGAATTAAAATGCTTAGATATATCGCTAAGAGATTAGTGTACATAGTATTTGTCTTCTTTGTAGTTTCCATTCTTATGTTTGGTATTTACAAATCAGTTCCGGGCGACCCTGTTGCTATGCAACTTGACGGTAAGGCAACTTCTATGACACCTGAGCAATACCAACAATTATATGATCAAACAAAAGAAAGACTGGGACTTGATAAACCAGTCTATGTGCAATATTTAGTATGGATTACTGATATGATGCAAGGTAACTTTGGTATTTCTTCCATACATCGTGTTCCAGTTATCAAATTGGTAGCAGAGCCAATGAAAAATACAATATTGCTTAATGTTGTTTCATTAGTGTTGGTGTTTTTGATAACGATACCACTTGGAATTGCCACAGCAGTTCGTAAAGGCTCAAAATTTGATACTGGTGTACAGATTGGTACTATTGTAGGTTATAGTATGCCAAGCTTTGTTATTGCACTTATTGCAATAGTTATTTTTGCAGTTAAATTCCCGTTATTGCCTATCAGTGGTGTAAATACTGCTGGGCTTACAGGTTCTAGCTGGGTTATGTTTAAAGATAAAATGTATCATATGGCATTGCCTTTGATAGTAATGACAATTGCTAGTTTGGGAAGTATTACAAGATATGTTCGTGCTGCTATGATTGAAGCTTTAAGTATGGATTATATCCGTACAGCAAGAGCAAAAGGTTTGCGTGAAAAAGTTGTTATTTACAGTCACGCATTCAGAAATGCACTTATTCCGGTTGTAACAATTATTACAGCATGGTTTGTAAGTATTTTCAGTGGTTCAGTTGTTATAGAAACTATATTCCTTTGGAATGGTATGGGTAAAATACTTTTGGATTCATTGCTCAAACAAGACTTTGCAGTTGTTCTTGCAATGCAGATGTTCTATGTAATACTTACATTAGCAGGCAACTTACTTATGGATATTGCATACGGATTTGTTGACCCACGTGTTAAACTTGACTAAGGAGGATATTATTAAATGAACAATAAGAAAAAAAATGGATACTCCTTCTTTGGTTGGATTAAGGGTATGCTTTTTGGTATGAATAGCATGGGAAATCCTGAGGTTTCTGTTCTTGAAGAAGAACAAATGCAAGGACCTATGCGTACTATTGTAAAAAACTTTTTGGGAAATAAAGTTGCAATGACTGCAACAATTATATTTATTGCAATTTTTGCAGCATGTTTCATTTTGCCTATTTTCTACCCATTGGACCTTACATTCAGTGATGTTACTCAACAAAATGTTGGGCCAGGTTTTTCAATGATGAAAGTTCCAAAAAAATTGGAACACAATATTGCTGATATTTCTTCTGGTTCCAGCTTTGGTGTTGGTGTTGACAATGAAGGTCAAGTTTATGTTTTTGGTAAATTTACAGATAAAAAACTTGGTCAAATTCCAGAAAATATGGGTAAAATAGTTGATGTTGAAGCAGGACACAACCATATTCTTGCCCTTAACGACCAAGGTAAACTTTTTACATGGGGTTATGACCGTTTTGGACTTGGTAAAATTCCACTTGATGTAAAAGATATGAGTGGTAAAATTAAAGAAATTGGTGCAGGTTACCATATTTCTTATGTTGTTTCTGATAAAGGTGAAGTAATCTTCTGGGGTAATGACAACCTTCTTGACATCGATATTTCTCCGGTTCAGAAAAATGTTGAAAAAATTGTTTTTAACACTTCAACAGCTATGGCAATTACAAAAGATGGAAAAACAGAAGTTCTATGTAAAACAGAATTGCCAATAAAGAATGTTCCTGATGAAGCAAAAACAGGAGCTATTGATATTGCTTTATCAGAAAAAGCTGCTGCTGCAATTACAAAAGACGGCAAGCTTATTGTATGGGGCTCAAACGCTAATGGTGAACTTAATGTTCCAGAAGAAGCTCAAGGAAAATTTGTTAAAGTTGAGGCAGGTAGAAATCACTTTACAGCTTTGACAAGTGACGGAAAAGTTTATTCATGGGGTATTGATAACTATGGACAGACAGATATTCCTGCCTCAGTTGCAAAATCAAATATAGTTGATATAAAATCAGATTGTCATCAAAACTACGCAATTGATGAAAACGGAAACTTACATAAATGGGGTCTTAAAGGCTACCTTATGGGTACAGATGGATCAGGTCGTGACATATTCACTCGTCTTGTAGCTGGTGGTAGAATGACAATGACAGTAGGTGCTATCGCTGTTATCATCTCAACAGTTATCGGTATTATCGTTGGTGGTTTCTCTGGTTACTACGGTGGAAAAATTGACAACATTCTTATGCGTCTTGCAGAAATTGTTGGTGCACTTCCATTCCTTCCATTTGCTATGATTTTATCAACAATTGTTGGAAATAAAGTAAATGAAACACAAAGAATAGCAATTATAATGGTTATTTTGGGTATTCTTTCATGGCCGGGTATTGCAAGACTTGTAAGAGCTCAGATTCTCGCAGAAAGAGAAAAAGAATTTGTTACAGCTGCAAAGGCTATGGGTATAAACGAAATGTCAATCATATTCAGACATATTCTTCCAAATGTTATTACAGTTATTATAGTTAATGTTACATTGCACTTTGCATCAAGTATGCTTACAGAAAGTACATTGTCATTTATCGGATTTGGTGTTGTTGAACCAAACCCAACATGGGGTAATATGCTTAAAGGATGTCAGGATTCAAAAATTATAAGTGAGTTCTGGTGGCGTTGGGTATTCCCAGCAATTGCACTTAGCTTGTCTACAATCAGCATCAATATTATTGGTGAAGGCTTGCGTGATGCAATAGATCCAAAATCAAAAGAAAGATAGGAGGTATGGAACATGCCATTATTGGAACTTAAACATTTGCACACTTTCTTTAAAACAAAGAGAGGCATAATTAAAGCTGTAAACGATGTTTCATACACTGTTGAAGCAGGTAAAACACTTGGTGTTGTTGGTGAATCTGGTTCAGGCAAATCTGTTTCTGCAATGAGCATCCTTAAGCTTTTGGATGGCAATGGATATATTGCTGAAGGTGAAATTATTTTTGACGGCAAAAACATTAAAGAATGTACAACAGAAGAAATGTACAAAATTCGTGGTAATGATATTTCAGTTATCTTCCAAGAACCAATGACAAGTCTTAACCCTGTATTTACAATAGAAAAACAAATAAGTGAAGCTTTTATTGTTCACCAGGGTCTAAGTAAAAAAGAAGCAGCAAAAAAGAGCGTGGAAATGCTTGCTGCTGTTAAAATTCCAAACCCACAAAATGTTGCAAAGCAGTATCCTCACCAGCTTTCCGGTGGTATGCGTCAGCGTGTTATGATTGCCATGGCATTGGCTTGCAGACCAAAACTTCTCATTGCTGATGAACCAACAACTGCTTTGGATGTTACAATACAAGCACAGGTGCTTGTTCTTATGAATGAACTTAAAAAAGAACATGGCACATCAATTCTTTTTATTACTCATGACTTGGGTGTTATCAATCAAATGGCGGATGATGTTGCAGTTATGTATTGTGGTCAGGTTGTAGAAATGACAGATGTAGAAACTATATTCTCCAACCCACCATATAACCACCCATATACAGAAGGTCTTATGACATCAATTCCAAGATTGGATACTCCAGTTGGCGTTAGATTGGACGCAATCCCTGGTTCTGTACCACATCCTCTTGACCTTCCTAAGGGTTGTAAATTTGCACCTCGTTGTAAATATGCAACACAAAAATGTATGGAAGAAGAACCGGAAATGGTAAAAGTTTCAGAGAACCACTCTATCCGTTGCTTCTATCCAGAAAGAAAGGAGCGTAAAAATGGATAAAAAGGTATTGCTTAAAATTTCAAATTTAAAACAGTATTTTCCACTTAAAAAACATATTGGTAAAGAACAGCTTTATGTTCGTGCTAATGATGATATTTCTCTTGAAATTTATCAAGGTGAAACTCTTGGTCTTGTTGGTGAATCTGGTTGTGGTAAATCTACATTTGGCAGAACATTGTTACAGTTGAATAATCAAACTGATGGTAAAACAATGTACTATGGCAGAGATGTCTATGATATTGCTCCAGAATATATGCATAAAACTTTTTCTAAACTTGCATCTTTACATAAAGAGGCAGAAGATGCAAAAAATAAACTTGAAGAATTTAATAAAAGTTTAAGCTTATTATCAGAAGAAGAAAAAAATAAAAAAGAAAATGAAAGAGTTGCTCTTGTTAAAGATGCAAGATTTAAAGAGTTTGATATAGCACATCTTATAGGTGGCTTATATGTTGCAACAGACCTTAATGAAGTTTCAACAGTATATGATAAAAAATATCAAACAGCTGTTAAAATTAAAGAGTTAGTTGAAAAAATCGGCGAAATTAAAGTTGAAAAACACGCTGAAGAAACAAAACTTGTAGATAAAAAACAGCCGATTGAAAATTCTGCAAAACTTAAAAGTTATGATGATAACATCAAAAAAGTTAATGAACAAATAGAAAATCTTAGAGCTCAAATGGATAAACATGATGAAAATATTGAAGCTTTAAAAGATAAATACAGAAGTAAAGATGGATTTAGTTATTATGAAACTTTACAGGATAATGGTATTGACCTTGCTAAGCTTAAATACTCCGAAATGAGAAAGCTCAGAAGAGATTTGCAACTTATCTTCCAAGACCCTTATTCATCACTTAACCCTAGAATGACAGTTGGACAGATTATAGGTGAAGGTTTGACAGCTCATAACTTTTTTAAAGCTGGAGACAGTCGTATGCAAGACTATGTAATGCAGGTTATGGAAGATTGTGGTCTTGCTTCATATATGATTCACCGTTATCCACACCAGTTCTCCGGTGGTCAGCGTCAGCGTATTGGTATTGCTCGTTCATTAGCTATGAAACCACAATTTGTAGTATGTGACGAAGCTGTATCAGCTTTGGATGTATCAATTCAAAGTCAGGTTATAAATCTTTTACAAGATTTGAAAGAAAAAGAGAACCTCACATATCTCTTTATTTCTCATGACCTTAGTGTTGTTAAATATATTTCCGATAGAATAGGTGTTATGTATCTTGGTAATATGGTTGAACTATGTTCCTCTGAAAGAATGTTCCAAAATCCACTACATCCATATACAGAAGCATTGTTGCTTGCAATACCAACAACAGATGCAGAAGGAAGAGGGGAAATTAAACCTCTTGAAGGCGATATTCCTAGTCCAATTAAACCACCATCAGGTTGTAAATTCCACACAAGATGTCAGTATTGTACAGATATTTGCAAAACTGTTATTCCAGAGTGGAGAGAAGTTGAACCAGAACACTTTGTAGCTTGTCACCATATACTTGACCATAAGGTGTTATAATATGGGAATATTTAAAAATAAAATTGGCAGATTGATAAATGTAAAAAAAACAGAAGAAGAATTTAACGAGAATATGGAAAATATTCAGCTTGAAAAAAATGACGGCTTAGCAATGGTTCTTGCTGCACTTATTACATTTATACCTGCACTTTTGGTAGTTATAGGCTTTTTTATAGCCGTAATTTACTTTTTCTTTTTAAGATAATTGTAAATAGGTATCCATTTTTAAAATGGATACCTATTTTATATTTTGAATAAAATTTTAAAGACAATAAAATTTATTTAAAAATAATAAAATTAGTATTAGTAGAAAATTTAAAAACTATTTTTTTTGTAATTTATATTATTTGATTACCT
>JAHHUE010000053.1 GCA_020024155.1 Oscillospiraceae bacterium
ATAATTAAGCAATAATATCATCTTGACCATTCTTTGATATTATAATTTCACCTTTTTCTTCTAAGCTACGGATAACCTCAACAACTCTTTGTTGTGCTTCTGATACATCACGCATACGAACATTATTGGTGATTTCAAGTTCATCTCTGATGTTTTCTGCAACCCTGCCAGACATATTGCTAAACAGCTTCTGGGATACTTCTTCGTTTGCAACTTTGAGAGACAGTACAAGGTCTTTTGGATCGCAATCTCTGAGAAATCTCTGTATTGAACGGTCGTCCATTGTAACGATATCTTCGAATACAAACATTCTCTTTCTGATTTCTTCTGCCAATTCATGGTCTTTACTTCCAAGTCCTTCAAAGATGTTCTGTTCACTTGTTCTGTCAAGACTGTTCATTACATCTGCAACATAATCTATACCACCAACTTTTACACTGTTGCTGCTTATGATATTAGAGAATTTCTTACTCATCTCTGCTTCTATTATCTTTATTGCTTTTGGTGATACTGAATCTATTTTTGCTATGTTTTCTACTACTTGTATCTGTTTCTTTTCTTCAAGCTGGGATAATACTCCTGCTGCTTTTGATGAATCCAAATATGACAATATCAATGCTATTGTCTGTGGTCTTTCTCCCTGCAATGCTGAAAACAAAAATCCTACATCTACATTGTTCATAAAGGAGAATTCTTTCTTCTTCAATGTCTTTGATACTTTTTCAAGCAATGTCTGGGCAACTTCTTCTCCATATGCCTTTTCCAATACTGTTCTGGCATATTTAAGTCCACCTTCTGTCACTGCTTTATTTGTTTGACATATCTGATAGAAATTATTTAATATCTCCTCTGTTTCATCTCCGTCCAAGTAGCCCAACTGTGCTATCTCTACTGTCAGTTGTTCCACATCTTCCGGCTCCATATATTTGTAGAGTTCTGATGCTTTTTCTGACCCTAACGCAACCATTACTGCTGCTGCTTTTTGTGCCTCTGTTAATTTTCTCTGTTTTTTCGTAGCTTTTTCTGCTTCATTAGGTGTTTCAGGCATCTTTTACTCTCCTCCTTTTAGCCAGTTCTTTACTATCTGTGCTGTTATCTCTGGATTGTTTTCTGCAAATTTTCTTACATTTTTCCTTAGCTCTACACTCTTTTCCACTTTTGGATTCATTATGTCTGCCATTTGCTCTTTTGTTTCTGATGGAATTACTGTATTTTCTACAAAGTATTCTTCATCTATTTCTTCTGTTTCTTCTTCTTTTTTCTTCTTTTTCTTACCTATAATAACAAACACTATTATCAATATCAGCAACAATAATACTCCTGCTCCTATTGCTGTATATATCATCCAATTTTCTACTAATATTCCACCATTTACAGGCAATTCTATTCCGGATTCGTAGAACGGCATTGACATTACTGATATCTTTTCTCTCATTTCTGTATCATTTGTTGTTTTTATTCCTGCCGCTTTTGCTACATGGCGTGATATTTCGTCTTTATTTACATCTCCTGCTGTTGTGGAATTTATACTTACTGCTATTGTGCAGTCTGTCAAATATCCAGCTGTTCTGATTATATGTTTTTTGCTTGTACTGTTTTCGTAGTCTACTTGTCCACTTGCCTGTATCTCTTTTTCGTTTCCGTCAAGTTTAGGCATATCTTCTACATATTCCGGAAAATCTGCATTCGTTGATGTTCCTACTGTTCCGCCTTCTTTTTCTCCGTCACCATCAACTATCACATAGTCAAATATTCTTGAACCTACTATGCCTCTGCCATTTGTACTTCCGTCTGCTGCCCATTCCGGCAAATAAACATCTGTGTTATCTTCTACTGTTTGGCTTACATCTACTATACAGTTTACGCCTACTCGTACATTCTTTTCTCCATAGTATGGTGCAAGTACCTGCATTACGCTTGTTCTGATTTTATTTTCCCATTCTTCTTCAAGCTGTAATTTTAACTTTGAAGATTCTCCGTCTGTTGCCTTGTTTCCTGCTCCGTATGTATTGCCCAAAGAATCTAATATGTTTACTGAGTCTATCTTTAAACCTTTTACTGAATGTGCTATGAAATTTCTTATGGATTCTGCATGTTCATCTTTAAGCTTAACTCCATCTGCCATTGTCAAAAATACTGATGCTGTTGCCTCTATCATATTATTTGAGTCAAGCACATATCTTCTGTCTTCACCTGCATTTATTGTTACTGTGGCATCTTTTACTCCGTCTATCCCTCTTATTACTGCACCCAGTCTATCCTGCAAATCCTTTAACTCTGCTGACTGCCTTTCTGACTCTGTTGAAAATGGTCCCGTTCCTGTTGAATATGTATAACCAAATCCACTTTGTGGATATCCTTCCATCAGTAACTTTGACTTTAATCCTGATTCCTGATTTTCTCTTACCAGTATTGTGTCATTATTCTCTATCTTGTAATCTGTTACTCCGTTTTGCTCCATGTAATTGAGTATTGATGACACTTCTGTTGCATTCAAATCTGTAAATAACACTCTATATGGTCTGTTGTTTAACCATATCACTATTACAAACGCTACTACCAACAATACTATTATTGCTGTGTATATTTTCTTTGGTACCTTCTTTAAGATTTCTAATACCTTTTCCTTATTCTCTTTTATTTTCTCATTCATCGAATCTCTTCTCCGTACCCTTTATTTGCTCCGTTTTTTTCTTAAAGCTTTATTTATTATTATAAAATTATTCGAACCATTAATTATAATTATACGACTTTACAGATTATACAATATGTCCGTTACTTTTTTAGACATTTTTTTCATAATACATTACAATTATGTTATATTTATGTTATTTTTTTCTTAATTTTATTATATAAATTATGCGAAACAGTAATATACATTTTTTTAAAAACATTTTATATTACAAATGCTTTTTATAATTTATTGCAAAAAGAAAAGAGCATAGTTTTTACAAGCGCACAACTATGCTCTTATTAAATTTAATAAATATTTTACTAGTCCATTAGTAAAGTTGAAAGAGTAGTTTCACCCCAACTGTAATCTGACATATACGAACCATTGAATGAATTTCCTTGCTTCTTTTCTCCTTTAATATAGTTGAAATAATCACAATCAACCATTTCAGGAATAATACGGCGGCGTCCATCTACTTTTTCAATTATATTTTCAATTCCATATTGTTTCAATGTTTCCATTAAACGGAATACTGTTTGACGACAACGATTTTGAATTTTCTCACTATATGGCTCATCACCCCAAATACAGCTTATAAGATATTGATTTCCGACAAAACTTCCTTTTCTGTCAACCATAATAGCCAACATTTCTTTACTTTTTTCAGAATGAAATACAATTGGCTTACCATCCACAAACACATCAAAATACCCAAATGTATTTATGATTACTCTTGGTTTTTTTTCTACTTTTGTTTCTTTAAGTTCATACAAAAACAAAAAATATTGTTCAGAATTAAATAAATTGTCTGGTTTCATAACATACAAATGTCTTTTTCTGTTATGCCCGCAATCTATATCTCCCAAAACAACTTCATTTTGAGTAATAGCAATTTGATATTCTCTTTCTGATATATGTTCTCTTTCAAGAAATTCCGATAAGCTTTCCCCGTTGTGTTTTATATATTGTCCATCACTATTTTGTAAGTAAACTTTTTCATTTAATACTTTATAAGCTAAAATATTATTATAAAAATTTTCTCCACTATTCCTTTTGAATTTATTTAGTGAATCAATATATTTCATAATTTGTATATTTTTGTCTACAAGCTTTTCTTCATTTATTTTACGACAACAAAGTAAAACTATCTGTTCATCTATTTCAGATGCAACAATTGTAAATTTTCTCAACACTCCGTCTTTTAGAATATGAAATTGAGTTTCTGCGTCAGATTGTCCATCCAAGCCTATATTATCTATAATGTTGTCAAAAAATTTCTTCAAACTTGTGCGGTCTTCTTCACAAACAATGTTTAAAAAATTATTTCTAAAAGTGTTGTTAACAACAACCCTTACTCCCTTTACAAAATAAACAAAATTATTTATATTTTCTTTAACATGAAGACATTCAATAATTTTATTTTGTCTTTCTATTTTAAAAATTCCATCATATATATTTTCAAGCATTTTAAAATATGCTTTTTCTCTTTTTTTATTTAAAGAAATTTGTTCTTTTGGAAAATTAACATACAAAAAGGCATATTCTTTTTGCCCTTCACTATTTTCAACAATACTAATCCAACCTTTAAGATGAACTTTTATGCCTTGACTATTTATGACATTATGTTCAATAAAAACAGGAGTTATCTGTTCATTTACTTTATCTATATATTCCCTAAAAAAGTTTCTTTCTTCAGCAGGAATCATAAAAAATACATTTTGCTGTATAAAATCTTTCCAGTCTGAGCTGGACGAAGTTATACCCATAAATTTAAACATCCAATTGTTAGCGTAAATAACTTTTGGATATTTTTCACAGGTACAACGCAATACTCCACACGGAAAATCTAAATAAAAATTGGACAAATTATGGGATAACAAATCATTTTGTGTATGATTCATTATCCCTAATACATTGTTATACTCCATATTTTTATTATTGTCCGGCATAGTAAAACTTTCCATTTAGCAGTTTTCCTCCTATACAAGTACTTTCCACTAACATAAAATACGCTTTATTTTTATGCAGATATAATTTATGGTTACAACTCTACAATATTATTTTAATGATGTGTATTACAAGTTAATGCGTGTTAATTCTGAATAAGCATCAAGTGCTTTGTTTCTAAGTTGAATCAACATATCAACAGCAATTGTGCTTTTTGTTTGTGCAATAGACAATACAGCTGGATTATCCAACTGACCTGTTGCCATTAAATATTCAGCTTCAACAACTTTAGCATCTGTTTCTTTAACATTTTCAATTGCTGAACGAAATACAGATCCAAACATTCCGGTTTCATTTATTTTTTCAGAATTTTGTAAAAGTTTATCTCCAGAAATTGAAGGTATCTTACTAATTTGTGTAATCATAATATTTTATATTACCTTTCTTTATCTTCCAATTTCAAGACCTTTTGAAATAACTGTTTTCAATGTATTAAAAGCAGTTACATTTGCAGAATATGCCTGTGTTGCAGCCATAGCATCTGCCACTTCTTTTACTGTTTCAACATTAGGCATTTCAACATATCCAAATTCGTTTGCGTCTGGGTGTGTTGGGTCATAAATAATTTTAAAATCTGATGGGTCTTCCACAATTTTTGTTACCTGAACACCACCTGTATTTTCATAGTTAGCATTTGACATTGCATTTAATGATGCTTTTGACATTGTTTCTCTGAATGTATCACGACCTGGTATAGATTCCATTACAACCATTTTTCTTCTATACGTACCACCATTTTCTGTTCTGGTTGTTGTAGAGTTAGTAATATTTTCAGAAATAACATCCAATCTTAATTGCTGTGCAGTTAAACCAGATGCAACTATATTCATTGAGCTTAAAAAAGCCATACTTTTTTATCCTCCTTTATTGTCCACGAACTGCCATTCTAATGCGAGCAAGGTCATCACTTATAGAACGCATAACATATTGTAATTGATACGCATTGCGAATCATCTCAACACTTTGTTCGCCTACATTAACACCGTTTTCATCCATTCTTGTGCTTTCTTGTTGTTTTTCAACAGAGAATTGTGCATTTTCAAGAACATTACGAACTGAACGAGCTGGTGCTGGTTTTCTCTGAGCATTTTGCAATTTTTCTCTAAAACTTTCTTCAAATGTAACTACTTTTGGTTTATAGTTTGGTGTTTCAGCATTAGATATATTATCAAGTATAGCTGCTTGCTTTCTCCAAAGAAAATCCATTGATTTTTCCATCATAAGATTTGAATTACTAAAAATAGAGTTCACTATATCACCTCCTTAAAATAAACAAAAAGAAACATAAGTACAAAAAGAGTTTATGTACTCATTGTAATATTTTATGTCATTATTCAAATAAATTTAACAATTTATTTATGCACATTCTACCATTTTTATTAAAATCAGTCAATATTCATAATCTAGTAAAATATACCAAACCATTCATTGTAATTGATTGATTTTATATCATTATTATGTAAAACTTAATTTTTTATTATTGAGATAAAAAATCATTTTTCCTTTTTTGAACTTGTACACTAAAAACAGCTTTACATACTTCTTTATCTTCATCTGGTGAAAGATTTATAAATTTTGATGCATAATATATCAAACCATCTTTAAACGCTTCTTTACGAATAATTTGCATTTTAACAATTACTGGTTTACTTAAATTAGAAATCACAATTTCTCCAATTTCACCAATTTGAAAATCTCCTTTAGAATAAAATGCTATACCACCACAGCTAATATCTATTGATTTTGCTGAATATCTTCCTTTCCATTTTCCACTTACAGGATATATAAAGGTGTCAAATTCAACCGAAACTCTAAAACTTCTACGTAATTCAGGATTTAAGCTTTTTATTTTTTTAACCATAATTACATCATCATTTTGTCTAAGCACAAGGCACATATTAGAGTCATCTTCTCTGCTATCGCCTATTAAACATATAGATTTATATTCTGATGCAATTTCCATATTACCTTCAGTAATTCTTAATTGCATTGTTCCATCTGGAAAGCTATTTACTAATATCCCTTTTGAAATCAATACATAATCATCTGTCAACAATAAGTACTTTTTATTTCTCATGATTGCATCCATCCTTTTCTTTGTATATCAACTAACTTTTATTTATTTTCTTCTTCACTTTTTTCTTGCTTTAAAAATTCTCTTTTATTGCTGTCAAATGTTAAAAAATATACATAGATTTCAACAATTGCTTGGTATAATTCTTCTGGTATTTCCTGCCCTAAATTTAGTTGTGTAAGAATAGTTGCAAGAGAATCGTCTTCATAAATCGGAACACCATGCTCTTGTGCTGTTTCTACAATTTTTTCTGCCATATACCCCATACCAGAAGCAACAACAACCGGAGCAATATCGTTTTCACCATATTGTAAAGCAACGGCTTTAGCAGTGGAATTTTTTATACTGTTAGGCTTTAACATTTACACTGTTCCTCCCCTTAAATATTTTTGGAAATACATCTGTAAGCGCAAGAGGACGCTCCATTTTATATACAGAAACCTGTAACGGATTAAGCTCATTTCTAATAAGAATTTGCGAAACTGCCTGTTCCATCTGTTGTTTAAATTCAACAACTTTTTCAGGACAAGCAATCTGTATATTAACATTTTCTTTTTGGCTTGTAAGAACAATGTCAAATAAACCAAGAGATTGAACATCAACTTTTATCAATATTCTGCGTATATTATCTTCTGAATTTTTTGACATTTTGCCATTTTCATTTTCAGCATCTGGGTCAACCCACAGTTCAGAAAACAACATTTTGCCATTCCACTGTAAAGGCAAAACATAGTGATTAAGTGGCATATAAACACTTTCATTCATAAGCATTGCAGCCAATATATTTTGAAAACCTTGTTGTATTTGTTGGCTTCCGTCTCCTCTAAGAGCTTTTGAAGCAGCAGATGTAAGAGCATTTGCAAACTGTATTGCAGAAGAATCCTGTTTTATTTTAGCTTGCTCTAATAGTTTTAGCATTATTTCTTCATTGAGCATACTCATTTGATTTTTTAATCCACTAAAACTTTTCAAGTGATTGAAATTATCAAGCACATTTTCTTCCGAGCCATTTTCATATCTAACAATATCAAGTGCAAGCATTGATAATAATTGACGAGGAAGCCCCATATCGTGTGTTTGTTCTACATATCCTGCCATATATGAGAAAATCTTATTTTGCAAAATATCTATTGTTTTTGAACGGTCCCCTGCCAAAAAACTTTTTTGCAATTCTGCCATCATCTTTTGTAAATTTTCAGCCCATCTTGCTGGTATAGCATCAGACATACGCATTAAATTACTCATCATATTTTTTTCAATATGAGTTGATGATATATTGTCGCCATAACTTTTCAAAAATTGAAGAATTGCATTTTTTAATGCTTCGGAATCTGTATTAGCATAAGCGTTTCTCAATAACGCACACAACGCTCCGCCATATATACTGTTTGATTTTACCTGTGACAATAAAAAGTCTTTAATCTGACTTTCATCCATTTTAAGCATTTCAAGAATTCTTGCCATTTCTAAGGCAATTCCTTCTTTCATACCTGATAAAACTTGAATTCCCTCTTTACCTGAAAACAATATAGATAAGTTTTCAACAAGTGACGGAGATTGACCTAATCTCTTTAAAAAAGTTTGAAAATTTGAAGTGTATTTTATATCTCCATTTCCTTGAAGGTTATTGCTTTGTTGTTCTGTACGATTATCTGCACGGCTAACTTTTGTAAGGTCTGGTACATTTTGAAGTTGTTTATATTGAGAATCTGGGGTTGGAATTCTATTATTGACTGCTTTATCATACCCCGGCACATGATTTGTTACGCCTAGTAAATCCGGCATGTTGATACCTCCAAGAGAATTTGTAAAAATTTATAAGTACACTTATAAAATCAGATATTTATGTAAATAAAATTTTAAACACAAAATTATTGTTTATTAATATAATATCGACAATTTATTACAAATAATAATAGCTTAATGAATAAATTATACCTTCAAATATAAATTAGTTTCAAATATTTTGTCAAGGTTTACTTTTTAAGTTATTTTTTACATAATTTTAAACTTATAAATGTTTTTTTATGTAAAATTATTACAAAAAAAATACAAAACAAATTGACTACAAGTTTTTGTTATGCTATTATACAATAAATGTATCCTGTATTATTATATTTTTTTATTGGAAAATATTGGAGAAAATTTATGTGCATTGAAAACAAAACAACTCTAAAAAACTATGATGAATTAGAAAAAAATTATGCCCTGTTGATTGAAGCAATCAAATCTTCTGAGGACACAATATTCATAAAAAACACTGATTTTGTCTATGTTGCAGCTTCTGACCCATTTGCTTATATATCCGGAAAGCAATCTGCTTATGAAGTTATTGGCAAAACAGATTTTGACATATTTAAAGACAGTTCCCTTGCAGAAAATTGCCGCCGTGATGACTTAGCTTTAATTTCCGGCAAATCAACTCTTTCCAATATTATTGGATCATCTGTTGATTCAAATGGTAAAACTCATTTCAATACAAGGTCTAAAAAGTTGATATACGATAGTGATGGAAATATTCTAGGTATTATGGGATTTTCTCAAAATAACAAACAACTTCGCCTATCAAAAGAACACTTTGCACAAGAAATGCACCAATTTTTAAGACTATCTGATAACGACCACTATATTTCTATAATAGACTTAAATGATCGGAGTATTGTTGAGAAAAAACTAAATCCAAAATATAATTTATCTTATAATAAATATATAGACCTAGATAACGTTCTTGATAATTTACTTAAAAGCACAACCATGGAAGATGTTGAAGCCTATATGTTTTATAGTAACTTATCTTTTGACTATATAAGTAATATCTATAAGAGTGGTAAAAACAAAATTGTATTTGAATATTCACACAAGCTTCAAGATGGTACTACTCAGTGGTTACAAGATGTAATACATTTGCGTGTAAACCCAGAAAACGGTCATCTTCTTGTAATAATAATTCTTCGTGATATAGAGGACCAAAGGAAAAAAGAATTAGAATTACAACACGAGGCAGAAACAGATAGCCTTACAGGATTACTTAACCGTAACTACATAAACAAAAAATGTGATGAATTTATTAAACAAGAAAATGTTGAAGGTACACACGCATTTTTTATGATAGATGTTGATAATTTTAAGAATGTAAACGACACATATGGACATAATATTGGCGACAAATTTTTAAAGGAACTTGCATCAATATTAAAAAGCAATGTCCGTCATGAGGATATTGTTGGTCGTATGGGTGGAGATGAATTTATAATGTTTATGAAAAACACTCCAAACAAAGAAATTACATCTAAAAGAGCTTTAGAAATTATAGAAAAAGTTAGCGCTTTAACTTTTATTCCATCTAAGGACAAGCCAACAATCAGCATTGGTATCAGCCATTATCCAGAAGACGGTTCTACTATTGAAGAACTTTATGTTAATGCAGATGTGGCATTGTATAAAGCAAAAAGTAATGGTAAAAACTGTTTTGAATTTTTTAGCTAATTTTTGATTTTATTTAAAATTAAATTTTTATCTATACACATAACTTTTTCAAATATATTTATAAATTAAAAAATCTCAGACAATAGTTTTAATTACTACGGTCTGAGATTTTATTTGCGTATAAAAATCTGAAAATATTTATTTTTGATGTATAGGATTTTCTTTTACTTTATCACATGCACACAAAAGCTGTGCTATAATTTCGCCGCTGTAACGATTTTTATACATATCAGAGCGTATTGTCATTTCAGATGGTTTCATTACAACATATTTTGCAGACAACTTATTTAAAGCCAATGCAATAACATCATTTCTACAATTTTTACATGTGCAAACACCTGTCAATTTCATATACTTATCAACTTTTTCTTCAACCAAAAGTTGCATCATATTTATCAATACAGATTCATCTGATGGTTTTTCTTTTTGAATTTCTATTTTAGAAGTATTTTCCAATTCTTTTGTCTGTTCTTTTACAAGACTATCTGCACTTGTTTCTTGTGCTTTTTGTTCTGTGCTATCAGTATTTTCTTTATTTACCACTTCTATAACTGGCATATTTTGAGTAGCCTTTTCTTCTGAATTAACAACTTCTTCTTTTACTGTTTCCACAACTGTATTATTTTCAATTATTTTTTCAGATTCTTCTCTTGGTGCTTCAATTTCAGCAATATTTGTAATTGTTGGTTCTGTTTCCTTTTCTTCATCATTTAAAGCATCACTAAGTGCATCTCGTATATTTAAAGAAATCTCTGTATCTGCATTTAATGAAGTTATAACATGTGGTTTTTGTTGTGTGCTTTGAACATTACTTGTTTGTGTTTGTG
>JAHHUE010000054.1 GCA_020024155.1 Oscillospiraceae bacterium
AACATGATCACAGGTGCTGCTCAGATGGACGGTGCTATCTTGGTTGTTTCTTCTGCTGACGGCCCAATGCCACAGACAAGAGAACATATCCTTCTCTCCCGTCAGGTTGGTGTTCCATACATCGTTGTATTTATGAACAAAGTTGACCAAGTTGATGACGAAGAACTTCTCGACCTCGTTGAAATGGAAATTCGTGACCTTCTTAACGAATATGACTTCCCAGGCGATGATACACCAATCATCAAAGGTACAGCTCTTGGTGTTATCGAAAGCACATCTGATGACTACAATGCACCAGAATATGCTGCAATCAGAGAATTGATGGATGCTGTTGACAGCTACATCCCAACTCCAGAAAGAAAAGCTGACCTCCCATTCCTTATGCCAGTTGAAGACGTATTCACAATCACAGGTCGTGGTACAGTTGCAACAGGTAGAGTTGAAAGAGGTACAATCAAAGTTGGTGAAGAAGTTGAAATCGTTGGTCTTGCTGAAGAAATTTCTAAAACAACAGTTACAGGTCTTGAAATGTTTAGAAAACTTCTTGACTTTGCAGAAGCAGGCGATAACGTAGGTGCTCTTCTCCGTGGTATTCAGCGTTCTGAAATCGAAAGAGGTCAAGTTCTCTGTAAACCAGGCTCAATCAAACCACACACAAGCTTCAAAGGTCAAGTTTACGTTCTTAAAAAAGACGAAGGTGGCCGTCACACACCATTCTTTAACAACTACCGTCCACAGTTCTATTTCAGAACAACAGACGTTACAGGTGTTATCACACTTCCAGAAGGTGTTGAAATGTGCATGCCTGGCGATAACGTAGAAATGGATGTTGAACTCATCACAACAATCGCTATCGAAGAAGGTCTCCGTTTTGCTATCCGTGAAGGTGGTAGAACAGTAGGTTCAGGCGTTGTAATTAAAGTTAACGCTTAATTTTTAAATTGAAAACAGCATAAAGCCCCTTTACCCTTAGTAAAGGGGCTTAACTGTATTAAAATAAGGGTTATTTTAACTGTAAATTTAATTATCCTTATGATAGTTATACTCCTCGTGTAAATAAGTTTTGTATGTGCAAAACATAATTACAAGAGGTTTTGTTATATTACTAATTTATCTTTGCTTGTTACGATTTTAAAGATAAACCATAGTACATTATAAGTTTTATACCTAAAAAGGTGCGGTAATGTCATTTACAAGATAATTAAAAGGAGATAAGTAAAATGAGTAAGATTATAAAAGAATCTTTGACTTTTGATGATGTGCTTTTGGCACCACAGTATTCACAAGTTGTTCCAGCTGATGTTTGCACAGTTACAAGACTTAGCAAAGACATCGTTTTGAACATTCCAATTATGTCCGCAAGTATGGATACAGTTACTGAATCCAGAATGGCTATTGCACTTTCAAGAGAAGGTGGCATTGGTATAATTCATAAAAATATGCCAATTGAACAACAAGCATTGGAAGTTGACAAAGTTAAAAGAAGTGAACATGGTGTTATTACTGACCCATTCTTCCTTAATCCAAATAACACTGTTGCAGAAGCAGATTCTCTTATGGGTCGTTACCGTATATCAGGTGTTCCTATCGTTGATGATAACAAGGTTTTGGTGGGCATTATCACAAACCGTGATATTCGTTTTGAAACAGATATGTCTAAACCTATACACGCTGTTATGACAAAAGAAAACCTTGTAACAGCAAAAGAAGGTACTTCTCTTGAAGAAGCTGAAGATATTCTTAAAGCAAACAAAATCGAAAAATTGCCAATTATTGATGAAAATGGTGTCCTCAAAGGCTTGATTACTATAAAGGATATTGAAAAAAGAATTCTTTATCCAAACTCTTCAAAAGATACTAAGGGTAGATTGCTTTGTGGTGCTGCTGTTGGTATCACAAACAATATGATGGAAAGAGCAACAGCTCTTGTTGAAGCAGGTGTTGACCTGCTTTCTATTGATACAGCTCATGGTCATAGCCAAGGTGTACTTAATGCAGTTAAAAAACTTAAAGAAGCATTTCCAAACGTTACACTTATGGCTGGTAATATTGCAACACCAGAAGCTTGTGCTGCATTATTTGATATGGGTGCTGATATTGTTAAAGTTGGTATTGGCCCAGGCTCTATTTGTACAACTCGTGTTGTTGCTGGTATTGGTGTTCCACAACTTACAGCAGTTATGGACTGTTACGAAGTTGCTAAAAAATATGGCAAACCAATTGTTGCAGACGGTGGTATCAAATATTCTGGTGATATTACAAAAGCAATTGCAGCTGGTGGCAGTTGCGTAATGCTTGGCTCACTTCTTGCAGGTACAGAAGAAAGTCCAGGGGAAACAACAATTATCAGAGGCAGAAACTTTAAAACATATCGTGGTATGGGTTCATCTGGTGCTATGGCTTGTGGCTCTAACGACAGATATTTCCAAGAGGGTAAAGCAAAATTTGTTCCAGAAGGTGTTGAAGGTGCTGTTCCTTATCGTGGTTCAGTAAAAGACAATATCTATCAGTTGGTTGGTGGTTTGCGTGCAGGTATGGGTTACTGTGGTACAAGAACAATTGACGAACTTAAAGAAAACGGCAAATTTGTAAAAATAACAGGTGCAGGTCTTGTTGAAAGTCACCCACATGATATAAGAATTACAAAAGAAGAAAATAACTATTCTATTGGTGATTATAGATAATATACCAAAATAGAAAAGTAACATTTGAATACCCTGACATAATTTGTCAGGGTATTTGTTTATACTGATAAATTTTGAAAGGATATTATTTATGAAGATAGAAAACAATAGAGATTGTAATGTAAAAAATATATTCAAGTTGGATGGCAGAGTTCCTATAACAAAAGCTATTCCGTTTGGCTTGCAGCATATACTTGCAATGTTTGTAGCAAATTTAGCACCTATTTCAATTATTGCAGCTGCATCTCAGCCAGCATTGGAACAACACCAAATTGCTATACTTATACAAAATGCAATGCTTGTTGCAGGTATTGCAACACTTATTCAGCTTTATCCAATATGGAGAATTGGTTCAAAACTTCCAGTGGTTATGGGTGTAAGTTTTACATTTGTAACAGTGCTTTGTACCATTGCAGCAAATTATGGTTATCCATCTGTTATAGGAGCTGTAATTGTTGGTGGTATATTTGAAGGTACACTGGGATTATTTGCAAAATATTGGAGGAAAATTATATCTCCTATTGTTGCAGCTTGTGTTGTAACAGCAATAGGATATTCACTTTTCACAGTAGGGGCACGCAGTTTTGGTGGTGGTTATACAGAAGATTTTGGCTCTATGGAAAACTTAATGCTTGGAACTTTTACACTTTCTGTATGCTTGTTGTGGAACATTTTTGCAAAAGGTTATTTAAAACAGCTTTCTGTTCTTGTAGGGCTTATTGCAGGATATATTGTTGCAATTTTTATGGGAAAAGTTGATTTATCTCTTATTTTTGCAGATGGCTTTATATCGTTGCCTAAAATTTTACCGTTTAAACCGGAGTTTAATATAAATGCTATATTTTCCGTATGTATAATATTTTTGGTTTCAGCAGCAGAAACAATAGGCGATACTTCGGCAGTTGCATCAGGTGGACTTGGCAGAGAGATAACAGATAGAGAAATATCAGGTGCAATTGCAGGTGATGGCTATGCATCATCAATTTCTGCATTGTTTGGATGTCCACCAGTTACATCATTTTCACAAAATATAGGACTTATTAACATGACAAAAGTTGTTAATAGATTTACTATTGCTGTTGGTGCTGTATCAATGATTTTGGCAGGATTATTGCCACCGATAGGCAACTTTTTTGCAACACTTCCAGAGTCTGTTCTTGGCGGATGCACAATAATGATGTTTGGTACAATTTTGTTTTCTGGTGTAGAGATGCTTTCAAAAGCAGGATTTAATCACAGAAACACAGTTATAACTTCGTTGTCACTTTCTGTTGGTATTGGTTTTACAGCTTCAAGTGAAATCGGATTATGGAACCAGTTTCCATCAATAATACAATCTGTTTTTTCAACAAATGTGGTTGCAGTTGTATTTATTATTGCAGTTATTCTCAATTTGATATTGCCAAAAAACATGGATATAAAGCTAGAAGATAAATAAAATAATATAATATATCACTTATTTATAACAAATGGCATATATATACTGTATATATTCTTAATATGGGGTGAAGTTTATGCCAAAAGACATGTATGGATTATTATGGATATTTATAACTTATTCTTTTTTGGGATGGTGTATGGAAGTTGCTTTTGCAGCTTTTAAAACGAAGAAATTTACAAACAGAGGCTTTTTAAATGGTCCTGTTTGTCCAATTTACGGTTTTGGTATGGTTGCAATTATTCTTACTTTAACGCCACTTCAAAATAATATCCTTTTACTTTTTGTAGGAGCTGTTTTTGTTACCTCGCTATTAGAATATGTTGCAGGGTTGATTATGGAAAAGTTTTTCGGAACAAGATGGTGGGATTATTCCGAATTGCCTTTTAATATCAGCGGATATATATGTTTGCAATTTTCATTAGTCTGGGGTATTGGCTGTATAGTTGTTATAAAAGTTATACACCCTGTTATACTTAAAATTATTGAATATATACCGGTTAGAGTAAGCCAAGTTGTTCTTACGGTGTTCTTTATATATTTTATTGTGGACCTTGTAATTACAGTTACAACATTATTGAGATTTAATAAAAAATTGAAAATTCTTGATGAAACTTCAAAGAAAATGCGTGTTTTGTCTGATGAAATTGGTGAAGATATTTACGATAATGTTATGCGTGTTTTGGAAAAAACTGAAAGTTTTCAACGCGAACATGAAGAAATGTTGAAAAAAATTACTGATATAACAGATGAATTTAAAGAAGATATTCAAGGGCAAATTGATGATATAAAAGAGGATATTGAATATAAAAGAAAAGAGTTTGACAGACTTAAAGTTCAATTTATATTTGATATGCATAAGAGGGAAAGAGGCTTTAACAGAATAGTGAAAGCATTCCCTTCAATGAAAAATAAAAAATCAAATGATGTTTTGCAGATGTATAAAAAACATATAGATTATAAACGCAAAAAATAATAAAACAGGTTATACTTTTTTGTATAACCTGTTTTTTAATATTATTTATTATTTTTCTTTGCATTTGCAAGCATAAGTTTTAATCTGTTTTCTTGATTAACACGGCTTGCACCGGCGTCATAATCTATTGCAACAATATTTATATCCGGTTTTAACTCTTTTATAGACTTCATCATACCTTTGCCACAGATATGGTTTGGAAGACAACCAAAAGGCTGGGTACATACAATATTTGAGCAACCATTTTCGGCAAGCTCCATCATTTCAGCAGTTAAAAGCCAGCCTTCGCCCATTTTTACGGCAACACTTATAATATCTTTTGATATTGTTGTGATTTTCTCAAATGGCGTCCAAGGCTCAAATCTATTGCTTTCTTGTAAAAGCTTTATTATATAATTTTTCTTTTTACATAAGAAACGATAAGCAACATACCATATAAATGATGACAGTTTATTTTTGCCATATAACTTATAGTCTATAATACTATTATATGTAACATAAAGGCAAAAGTCGATAAGACCAGGCATAATAACTTCTGCACCTTCGTTTACAAGAAATTCTTCAAGCTGGTTGTTTGCAAGAGGAGAATACTTTACAAATATTTCTCCAACAACACCAACTTTAATTTTTTTATCATTTGTTATAGGAATAGCAGAAAAATCATCAATTATTTTTTTATAGTTTTTCTTTACTTGACGATATTTTACTCGTTGGCTTTTACCAAGTTCTTTGCCAAGAATATCTGTCCATTTTTCAGCAAGTTTATTTGCAGCACCTCTTTCAATTTCATAAGGTGAAACTTGATTAACAAGGCTCATAATTAAATCAGCATAAAAAACAGCGTACATAAGGCTGTGAATCATACTTGCATTAAGCTGAAAGCCGGAATGTTTTTCCAAACCTGAAAAGTTGATTGAGATAACTGGAATATGCTCTAAATTTGCCTTTTTTAAGGCTTTTCTTATTATTGAAATATAATTTGAAGCACGGCATCCACCACCTGTTTGAAACATAATTAAAGCTGTTTTATCAGTATCATATTTACCGGAAAAAAGTGCGTCCATAAACTGACCAACCACAACAATTGCAGGATAGCAAGTATCATTATGAACATATTTAAGACCGGTTTCTGCAATATGAGGTCCGGTGGTTTCCAATAATTTCATATTGTACCCATGAGTTTTGAAAATGTTTATCATTAGTTTAAAATGGGTAGGAAGCATATTTGGAACAAGAATAGTATAGTCTTTTTTCATTTCCTCAGTAAAAGGAACATAACTTGTATCCTGCATATTTATTTCCTTTCATCCAAAGCACCAATAAGACTTCTAAGTCTTATTTTTACAGCTCCAAGGTTGGTTATTTCATCAATTTTTATTTGTGTATAGTATTTGTTATTTTCTTCAAGAATACTACGCACTTCGTCAGTTGTAATAGCATCAACGCCACAACCAAAACTTACAAGCTGAACAAGTTCAGTGTCATTATGCTCAACAGCATATTTTGCACTGCGATAAAGTCTGGAATGGAATGTCCATTGGTCCAAAACATGAACATACTGCACAGGAGCTTTATGACAGATAGAATCTTCGCTTATAACAACAAAGCCAAGACTTGTTGCAAGCTTATCTATACCATGACTGATTTCAGGGTCAATATGATAAGGTCTGCCTGCAAGAATCATAATTCTATGACCATTTTGTCTTGCAAATTCAACAGCTTTTTCACCTTCATCACGAACAGCTTGCTTATACTCATCATAAGTTTTCCATGCTTTTTTTACTGCTTTATTCAGCTCAAAACGAGAGATACTCTTATCTAATTTATGAAGTGATGGATATAATGTCTTTGCAAGGCTTTTTTCATTATCAATACAAAGATATGGGTACATAAAGTTTACATTTTTTAACTGTTCTATATTGCCTTTAAGCAGTTCTGAATAATAAGCTACAACAGGACAGTTATAATGGTTATCTCCTACGTGTTCATCAATATTATATGTAAGACCTGGATAAAATATATTTTCTATTTCATTATCTATCAGCTCTAAAATATGTCCGTGCATAATTTTTGCAGGATAACAAGCAGTGTCAGAAGGAATTGTAAATTGCCCTTTTTCGTATGTTGCTCTGTTTGAAAGCTTTGTAAAGTGAACTTCAAATCCAAGTGTTGTGAATAGAGAATACCACAAAGGAGCAAACTCATAATTTGAAAGGGCAAGAGGTAAACCAATTTTACCACGCTTTCCTTTTATTGCAGAAAGAGAGGAGATATAATCTCTTTTCCACTGATAAAGATTGGGCAGAAAAGTTGAATTTTTTATACCAAGCCCTTTTTCACATTGATTGCCGGATATAAATTTTTCACCATCAGAAAAAGTGTTTATTGTCAAACTGCAATGGTTTGTACAGCCTTTACAGATAGTTGATTTACTTTGATGAGAAAAAGTTTTTAAATCATTAGCTGAAATTATACTGCTTTCTTTGCAGTCCATAATATGTAAAGCTGCACCATAAGCCCCCATAAGACCTGCAATAGATGGTCTTATAACATTTGAACCAATTTCTTTTTCAAATGCTCTTAATACGGCATCGTTGTAGAATGTACCACCTTGAACAACAATCTTTTTGCCAAGCTCATCAGGACTTGTTGCGCGTATAACCTTGTAAATTGCGTTTTTTACAACACTTATTGAAAGACCGGCAGATATATCTTCAACAGATGCGCCGTCTTTTTGTGACTGCTTAACTGAACTGTTCATAAATACAGTACATCTTGACCCAAGATTTACCGGAGCAGTTGCTTTTAAACCATAATTTGCAAAATCGGAAACAGTATATCCCATAGCTTTTGCAAAAGTTTCTATAAATGAACCACATCCAGAGGAGCAAGCCTCATTTAACATAATGCTGTCGATAGCACCATTTTTTATATGGAAACATTTTATATCCTGACCACCTATATCAAGGATAAAGTCAACATCAGGCTGAAAATATTTTGCCGCTGTATAGTGAGCAATAGTTTCAACAATACCACGGTCAATATGAAAAGCGTGTTTTATAAGCTCTTCGCCATAACCTGTAACAGCACTGCCACAAATTTTTATTTTATCTTTGCATAAATTATAAATAATTTCCAATTGCTCTTTTATAATAGTTACAGGGTTTCCTTTGTTGGAATTGTAGTAAGTATATAAAATAGACTTATCTTCTCCAATAAGAACTACTTTTGTTGTTGTACTTCCACAGTCTATTCCAAGCCAAGCATTTCCGATATAAGTATTTATATCTTTTGTTTCAACAGTCGCTAATGCGTGTCTTTGACAAAAACTTTTATACTCGCTGTCATCTTTAAAAAGAGGTTGGAGACGATTTGCAGTTATGCTTTTTTCAGATACAGTATTTTTTAAAATATCAATGAGTTGAGAAAGAGATAATTCATCTGTATTTTTTGCGTACATTGCTGCACCCATTGCAACAGAATATAAAGCGTACTCAGGAAATACTGCCGTTTCTTCTGTAAGATTTAATGTTTGATAAAACTGTTTTCTTAAACCTTTGCAATAAAATAATGGACCACCAAGAAACATAACCTTACCAGATATTTTTCGTCCTTGAATAAGTCCAGTTATTGTTTGATTAACAACAGCTTGAAAAATACTTGCTGCAATATCAGATTTTTTAGCACCTTGATTTAATAACGGCTGAATATCAGTCTTTGCAAAAACACCACATCTGGAAGCAATAGGATAAATTTTTTCAGCTTCAAGACTGGCAGTGTCCATTTCATCAACAGTCATATCAAGTAAAACTGCCATTTGGTCTATAAAAGCACCAGTACCACCGGCACAAGTACCATTCATTCTTTCATCAATGCCACCATCAAAGAAAATAACTTTTGCATCTTCTCCACCAAGTTCAATAACAACACTGGTGTCTGGTGCAAGTGTTGAAACAACCTCTCCGGTTGCGTACACTTCTTGAATAAAGCTTATATTTGCTGATTGAGCAACGCCCATACCAGCAGAGCCAGATATAGTAACCTGTATTTTATCAACATCAACAGATTTTTGCATTTCCAAAATCATATCAAGTGTAGTTTGACGCACTTGAGAAAGATGACGCTGATATTTTCTATATACTACCTTATCATTTTCGATAAGAACAAGTTTAGTAGTTGTAGAGCCAATATCTATACCTAGAATAGCCAAGAGATAGTACCTCCAATAATAAAATAAAAAACAAACCTTTATACGGCAAAGGTTTGATTTATAAATCATTTATATGTAAGTATTATACATAATTTATTATACAAAATCAATCCACAATTAAATGTTAATAGATTAAATTGGTATAATTTTTGAGATATTTTTAAGTAATTTTTTTAAAATATACAGTAAAAATAAACAAATAATAAAATTAAAAAGTAAAAAAATAATATGTAAAATATATAAAATATAAAAATATGTATGAAAATTACTGTATAATCATTGCAAACAAATAAAAAATATTTTATAATACTCTGTATAAATAAAGTAGCATAGATACTGTATTTGTAAAATTTAATTATATATTTGGAGGTTTTTATGGAAAATAACATGCGTCCTGACTCAATGGTTAGAATTACTACAAAAGAGTTGGCTGATGAATTTATTGCACAACAGATAAAAGAAATTAAAGAACAAGTTGGCGACAAAAAAGTTTTACTTGCACTTTCAGGTGGTGTAGACTCTTCTGTTGTTGCAGCTTTACTTATAAAAGCGATTGGCAAACAGTTGGTTTGCGTTCATGTAAATCATGGCCTTTTGCGTAAAGGTGAACCAGAACAGGTTGTAGAAGTTTTTAGAAATCAGATGGATGCAAACCTCGTTTATGTTGATGCTGTTGACCGTTTCCTTGATAAATTGGCAGGCGTTGAAGAACCAGAAAAGAAACGTAAAATTATAGGTGCAGAATTTATTCGTGTATTTGAAGAAGAAGCACGCAAACAAGATGGTATTGAATTCTTGGCTCAAGGTACAATTTACCCAGATATTCTTGAAAGTGATGGCGTTAAAGCACACCACAATGTTGGTGGTTTGCCAGAAGATTTGCAATTTAGCCTTGTAGAACCAGTTCGTCTTTTGTTTAAAGATGAAGTTAGAGTTGTTGGTGAAGCTCTTGGTTTGCCACATAGCATGGTATATCGTCAGCCATTCCCAGGCCCAGGTCTTGGTGTTCGTTGTCTTGGTGCAATTACAAGAGAACGTCTTGAATTGGTTAGAGAATCTGATGCAATTCTTCGTGAAGAATTTGCTAAAAACGGTCTTGAAGGCAAAGTTTGGCAGTACTTTACAGCAGTGCCAGATTTCAAATCTGTTGGCGTTAAAAATGACCAACGCACCTATGCTTACCCAGTAATCATTCGTGCAGTTAACACTGTTGATGCAATGACAGCAACTGTTGCAGAAATTCCATTTGAACTTCTCAAACACATTACAGACCGTATTACAAACGAAGTTGAAGGCGTTAACCGCGTTCTCTTCGATTTTACTCCAAAACCAGTTGGAACAATTGAGTGGGAATAAAACAAAAAATCCGAAAAAGCCAGTCATATCAAGGCTTTCCGGACTTCGCCCTCGTGTTCTGATAAGGTTTTGATAAGATTCCACTGAAGTGCTATTATTCTGTGCTTCAAGTGGTTTGTGAGTAAAGAATAATTTCTTATTTCTCACAAATACCCATATTAACAAGTAAGCCCGTACTGATGAGATATCAGTACGGGCTTTTTGTCGTTCTTTTTTCAGTTATTCTGCGTCCTCTTTCAAGGCATTGACAAGCAGATCGCTGAGTTCCTGTGACGGAACTTTCGCCCAATGCTGAGTAGTGTCTTTTTCAGGATAAG
>JAHHUE010000055.1 GCA_020024155.1 Oscillospiraceae bacterium
TAATTTTTTAAATCATCAATTAGATGTTCAGTTATTGAATGAAATAGGTAAAGAATTTAAAAGATTGTTTGCTGATAAAGAAATAAATAAAATTCTTACAATAGAAGCTTCCGGTATTGCAATAGCAAGTATTACTGCACAGTATTTTGACAATGTTCCGGTTGTTTTTGCCAAAAAAGCGAAAAGTAAAAATATAGATGGCGATGTATATACAAGCACTGTTCATTCATTCACATATGGCAAAGAATATACAATTACAGTATCAAAAAAATATCTTAATGAAAACGATAAAGTTTTGATTATTGATGATTTTCTTGCAGTTGGAAAAGCAATGGACGGATTACTTGATGTAGTAAGTCAATCAGGGGCAGAAGTTAGTGGTATCGGTATTGTTATTGAAAAAGGTTTCCAAAACGGAGGAGATAAACTTAGAGAAAAAGGATACAATCTCCACAGCCTTGCAATAGTTGACAGTATGGAAGATTGTATAATTAAATTTAGAGACTAAAAAATTAAACCCCTCTCACTAAGAGAGGGGTTTTGTATGTGATTGTATCTAGTCAGTAATTTCTTTTATAATATTTTCTCCAGCTTTTGTTAAAATTCTCTTGCTTGCCTTTGCTTTTTGCATTGCTTTTTGTGTTGCAGATTTATTTTCATTCATACACATTGCACTTGCAGCAGTCAGAGCAGTGCCAACAGCTGCACCAATAGCCATAGAACAAACCACATTCATACAATTTTTATTCATTTCAAATACTCCTTAATATTTAAACTTGTATTTATTATTATGTATTTTATATTACATAATATTTATTTAGAATGTGAAAATTTTTAAATTTCACATATAAATATCTATAACGCTTTACTGTAAATATAGTTTGTGATATAATCTAAAATAGAATACTGTGTTTATTTGTATTTAAAATAGAGAAAAGAGAATAAAATGAAAAGTATAAATATTGTACTGTTACAACCTCAAATACCACAGAATACAGGTAATATAGCAAGAACTTGTGCTGCAACAAATGCAAAATTACATCTTGTTGGTCCAATGGGATTTGTTATAGAAGATAAAAAATTAAAGCGTGCAGGTCTTGACTATTGGGATAAACTTGGTGTATCATATTACGATAGCACTGAAGAATTTTTCCAGAAAAATGCTGATGGTAAATTTTATTATTTCACAACAAAAGCTAAGAATAAATATACGGATGTATCATACGAGGATAATGTATATATAGTTTTTGGCAGAGAAGATAGAGGTATAGATGAGGATATTCTATACAATAATCCAGACACATGTGTGAGAATGCCGATGCTTACAAATATCAGAAGTCTTAATTTATCAAACACTGTTGCAATTGCAACTTATGAAATTTTAAGACAATGGAACTTTGAAGGCTTTGAAACACATGGAAATTTGACAAAATATAATTGGGAGTGATACCATTGAAAATTAAAATTATTACAGACTCAGCCTGCGATATACCAGTATCAGAAAAATTATCTAATGTAGAAATTATGAATTTTCATATAGCAATAAATGGGGAAGACCATGAAGAAAGAGTGGACTTTTCTATGGAAGAGTTTTATGAAATTCTTGAAAAATGTGAACGTATTCCAACAACAGCTCACATAACAATGATAGATTTTTGCGAAAAATATCGTGAATTAGTTGAAGATGGAGTTACAGATATTATTCATGTAACAATAAATAGCCTTGGCAGTGCAACATATAATGCTGCTATTATGGCAAAACAAATGTTTATAGATGAAAACCCAGACAGCAATGTTAACATAACAGTAATTGACAGTAAAACTTATTCTATGGCATATGGTTATCCTATTATTTGTGCAGATAAAATGATAAATAATGGGGATAAACCAGAGCAAATTATAGAATATTTTAAAAATACATTTGCAAAAACAGAAGTTCTTTTGGGAACATATTCACTTAAATTTATGAAAAAATCCGGTAGAATTTCTGCAGCAGCAGCTTTTGCAGGTGAACTTATGGGATTTCGTCCTGTTATTCTTATGAAAGACGGAAAAACTGAGGTTATCCAAAAAGCAAGAGGAGATAAAATGCTTGCACCTGCTATGGCAGCAAAACTTAAAGAAAGAATATCAGATGATATGGAATACTGCATTGGTTGTACAGACCAAGCAAGTAGAGAGGCAGTTAAGGTTTGCACAGAAATTATGGGTAAAGAACCTGTGATGATTTTTAACCTTGGAAGTGCAGTATCTATAAATGCTGGTCCTCACAGTATAGGTATTGTTTACCTATGTAAATAAAACTAAACTCTACAGAAGCCTTCAAGCTTTTCTTCTGTCAGTATATAAAGCTTTCAAAACAAAAAATTACAATGTACGGTTGAAAGCTTTCAACCGTATTTTTTTATGAGTAAAAAGGAGAAAAAATGAAAAAAAGTAAAATAATTTCAAGACAAGCCATGATAGCAGCAATATATGCAGTATTAAGCCTTGCACTATCTTTTATTTCTTTTGGCACAGTACAGGTGAGAGTAAGTGAAGCATTAACTCTTTTGCCAATATTTGCTTTTAGCAATGTATGGGGTGTAACAATTGGTTGCTTTATAACAAACCTTGTTGGATTTTTTACAGGGGCTAATATTCTTGGTGCTTTTGATATTCTTTTTGGCACATTAGCAACTTTTACTGCTGCAATACTTAGCTATGCACTTAGAAATATAAGATTTAAAAAACTTCCAATATTATCAGCAATACCACCGATATTAGTAAATGCTATTGTAATAGGTGCAGAGCTTTGCATTCTTATAAACAATGGAAAATTTAATATGGCTATATTTGGAGTACAAGCATTATCAGTTGGTTTAGGACAGCTTTTAAGCTGTGGTGTAATCGGTATGGTTATGGTAAAAGCAATAGAGAAGAATAATAAACTTAAAGAATATTTATCATAATATTAAATAAAATTTAATTAGCTTATATACTTAGATTAGAAATAAATAAAAAGACATACTTTCTTTAAGATAGTATGTCTTTTTTCATATAGTGTGATAAAACGAGAAATAATATTATTGCATATATAAATATTTTATAAATAAAAAAGCATAATATAAATAAGAAAACAATATACCATGTTAGTTCTAAGAGTGGATAAAATATTTTATGAATAAAAATTAAAAATACAGGATATATACATCTTTTTTCTGAAAGTTATATCTAATCTCTATCGAAGTTATTAGATATAATAAACTTTGAAAAATCAATACTCTATGTTGGAATAAATATTTCTGATGATGGTGGTTTTGGCCATTATATAGGACATCAATATTTGTTTGACATTGAAGATAATTTTATACCATAAAATAAATTGTTAGGTGTGACAAAATACCCTTGTTATATTTTAGGTAGAGAAGTTTCATTAGAGTTGCGAGATTAAACATATTCGGATACTTCTAACAGAGATAATTGCATTGTATATTAGGTAATGCAGTATTTTTGTATAATTTTCAATATACACACTCAGTAATAATGGAAGCCAAAAATGTAAAGAAACAAAAAAGCCACGGAATAACCGTGGCTTTAAAAAATCAATATTATTCAGCGTCAACAGCTGCCATATGTTTGATAAGTTCAAGAACTTTGTTGGAGTAACCTGTTTCGTTATCGTACCAAGAAACGAGTTTAACAAATTGTTCATTGAGCATAATACCAGCTTTAGCATCAAAAACAGATGTGTGTTTTTCACCGTAGAAGTCAGAAGAAACAACATCTTCGTCACAGTAAGCAAGAATACCTTTCATGCTACCTTCACTAGCATTTTTGATTGTTGTACAGATTTCTTCATAAGTTGTTGGTTTAGCAAGTCTAACTGTAAGGTCAACAACAGAAACATCCAATGTTGGAACACGGAAAGCCATACCTGTGAGTTTGCCTTTGAGTTCTGGAATTACCAAAGCACAAGCTTTAGCAGCACCAGTTGAAGATGGAATAATGTTGCCAGCTGCTGCACGACCACCTCTCCAGTCTTTTGCTGAAGGACCATCAACTGTTTTTTGTGTAGCTGTTGTTGCGTGAACTGTTGTCATAAGACCTTCAACGATACCAAATTCATCGTTGATAACTTTAGCCAAAGGAGCAAGACAGTTTGTTGTGCAAGAAGCGTTGGAAACAACTTTCATATCACTTGTGTAGCTGTTTTCATTAACACCACAAACAAATGTTGGTGTTTCTTTATCTTTTGCAGGAGCAGAGATAACAACTTTTTTAGCACCAGCTTTAAGGTGAGCTTGGCATTTTTCTGTTGTTGTGAATACACCTGTTGATTCTACAACATAATCTGCACCAACTGTACCCCATGGAATTTCTTCTGGGTTTTTAAATGCAAAGAATGGAACATTGTGACCATTTACGAGAAGACCTGTTTCTGTTGAAGAAACTTCGCCATCAAAACGACCGTGAACTGTATCAAATTTTGTCATGTAAGCTGCATACTCTGGAGCGATGAATGGGTCATTAACACCAACGATTTCGTAAACTTCTGGGTTTGCCATTGCTGCTCTAAAAACGAGACGACCAATACGGCCAAAGCCGTTAATACCAATTTTAATTGCCATGATAAATAGCCTCCTGAATAATATATATTTTATTTTTAAAATTATTGTCAAAAAAATAACTTTACATATATGATATACAATTTGAATATTTAAGTCAATGACTTAGTCATTAAAATATATTTCTTAAATTTGTATTTTTAAACCATAAAACTTTGTTAAATTCTCTAACAAGTCTATAATATCATAAATTTTATTGATAGTAAAGTATAAACAACAAAAATACATAATAAAAGCAAATTAGTGAACAAAATTCTTGTACTTTATACTTGTACTTTACAAAAAAATAAAATATTATATAATTAATTTGTACATAAATGTAAATAAATGTTGAATTTTGTTGAAAACAGAAAAAGAGAGAGTATATGGGCATAGAAAATATGAATGGCGAAGATAACAAGTTTATATTATCACAAGAAAACAATGAAAAAATAGAAAAGTATATAGATGTAATAAATGGTCAAATTAGAGAACCAACAGCAAGTATTTTTGCCTGTTTGCCTCTTTTAGCAGAAAGCATAAATGACCATAAAAATGAAAAATCAATGAAGACACTTCAAATAATATACAAAAAAGTATATACAATATTAAAAAGTGTAAATAATGTGACTTTGGCTACAAAATTATCATCAAATGTAAGTATACCAACTCAAGTAGTTGATTTTTCAGTTTTAGTTGACAGTGCTTTTTCATCTTCAAAAATAGTTTTGCCAAATTATTGTACAGTTGATGTTAATATTCAAGATGGCATTATTGTAACCGGAAATTCAATGTTATTATCAATTGGTTTATTTAATTTAATATTAAACAGTTTAGATTATCGTGTTGAAGATGATGTTAAAATATCTGTTACTCTAAAAAAGGAAAAGAATAGATGTACTTTAATATATAGAGATAATTCAATAGGTGTTAAAGATGAGTTTATGAATGATATATTTAAGCCATATTTTTCTGTTAATCCTTACGGAGATGATGTAAGCGAAAATATGGGTCTTGGATTGTTTATCTTGGATTCGGCAGTTAAACATGCTAAGGGAACTATATTTTTTCAGTCAGAATTTTCTAAGGGAGTCAATATTGTTATATCTATTCCAGAATCAGATATTGACAAATCCAATGTAGTTAAAAGTCAACCAAAGAATTTTATGCTCAACAAATATAGTGATATGTTTGTTCAATTAAGCAAATATTGCACATTACCAGATTTGATATAGAAATAAAGGACAAGGTGGTGCGATACATTTTGTTATTTTAAAAAGTATTTAATTATAGGATAAAAGGTGTTTTATGGTAAAAGAACTTATACACGACCCAATTTTTCTTGAATGTAAGGCAGAATTGGCTACAAAAGAAGATTTATATATAGCTGAAGAACTATTGCAGACACTTATTGCACACCAAGAAGAATGTGTTGGTATGGCAGCTAATATGATAGGATGTTTAAAAAATATAATTGCTTTTGATAATGATGGTGAATATATGGTTATGTTTAATCCTGAGATTATAAAGAAATCTGCTCCATACGAAACAGAAGAAAGCTGTCTGTCTTTATTAGGAGGACCTCGCAAAACTAAAAGATATAAATCTATAAAGGTTAAATACCAAAACAAAGAATTTCAAACAAGAATAAAAACATTCACTGGATGGACAGCGCAAATTATTCAACACGAAATAGACCATTGTAATGGAATACTTATATAAAAAAGTAAGCTGAAATAACTCAGCTTACTTTTATTTTACTCAATTATATCTATAACCTCTCCAACAAACATTGTATGAGGTGCATCTTCGGTATAATATTTATCTACTACATCAGAAGGAACAGCTGATGCATCTATATTCTGTTCATATATTTTTCTGCAAAGTACGGTTGTTTTGGCTTGTTTAAAAGTAATGCTTTCTCCAATGGCAATTGGCTCAAAACCAACTTTTTCAACCTTATTCATATCACGACCAGAGTGATTTCCAAGAAAATTAAGTGCATCACGATATTGTTCATCATAAAAGCTAACTGTGAAATAATCATTGGATTTAAGAAAACTATGAGTATATCTTATTGGTTTAACATATACAGTTACAACAGGTTTGCGCCATAAAGTGCCAACACCACCCCAACCGATAGTCATAGTGTTAAAATTATCCATAGTACCGGCTGTTACAAGTGGCCAGTCTTTATGGAAAATCTCAAATGATTTATCAAAAAAATCTTTCATAATTATAAACCCCTTTTTAATATTAAAACGATTTGTTATGTAAAAATACTAACACTAAAATAAATAAAAATCAATAAAAAATGCTCTCTGAATTTACAGGGAGCATTTTGTTTAAATTTATTCAAGCACAAGATTTCCAGTATAAAGCTGATAGTATTTTCCACCTTGTTGTATAAGGGTATTGTGGTCGCCTCTTTCTATGATTTGACCATTTTCCAATACCATTATAGCATCTGAATTTCGCACAGTTGAAAGTCTATGAGCGATAACAAATACTGTTCTGTTGTGCATAAGAGCATCCATTGCATTTTGAATTATTGACTCTGTTCTTGTGTCAATACTGCTTGTTGCTTCATCAAGAATAAGAACAGGAGGGTTTGCAACAGCTGCACGAGCAATTGCAATTAACTGTCTTTGACCTTGTGAAAGACTGGAACCATCTTGAGTTAATTCTGTATTATAACCATCAGGAAGATGTTTTATAAATGAATGTGCATTTGCTATTTTAGCAGCGGCAATAACTTCTTCGTCAGTAGCTTCAAGGTTTCCATAACGGATATTTTCCATAATAGTACCAGTGAAAAGATGCGTATCTTGTAAAACAATACCTAAGGAATTACGAAGGTCGGATTTTTTAATTTTATTTATATTGATTCCGTCATATCTTATTTTACCATCTTGTATATCATAGAAACGATTTATAAGATTTGTTATTGTTGTTTTACCTGCACCGGTTGACCCAACGAATGCAATTTTCTGGCCAGGCTTTGCGTAAAGAGAAACATTATGCAATACAATTTTATCATCATTATAACCAAAATCTACATCATCAAAAACAACATCTCCACGCAAAGGAACATAGTGGAATTTGTTTTCGTCTTTATCAGGGATTTTCCACGCCCAAGTATTTGTTATGGAATTTGTTTCTTGCATAGTGCCATCTTCATTTTCAATAGAGCGAACAAGTGTTATATCACCATTATCTATTTCTGTTTTTTCATCTATAATATCAAAAATACGAGATGCACCAGCCATTGCAAGAACAACTGTATTAAATTGTTGTGTAACCTGCTGAATTGGCTGATTAAAGCTTCTTACTAATTGAAGGAATGATGCAATAGTACCAACTGTTCCGATGCCGTTTATAGCAAGAATACCACCGGACAAAGCAATCATAGTAAAATTAAGATGTCCCATATTTCCTGCAATTGGAGCCATGACATTTGCAAATTTGTTGGCTTTTGTCATACTGTCACAAAGTTCTTCATTTAAAGCATCAAATTCTTCTTTTGTTTTTTTTTCATGAGTAAAAACTTTTACAACTTTTTGACCGTCCATCATTTCTTCTATATATCCGTTAAGTTTCCCAACATCTTTTTGCTGCTTGGCAAAGAACATTCCGGACATTGCACCAACTTTGCTACTGATTTTTATTGTTATAAAAACCATAATAAAACTTACAATAGTAAGTTGCCAAGAAAGAACAATCATTGAAAGTGCAACAGATACAATTGTAACAACACTATTGATAAGCTGAGGGAACGTTTGGCTTGTCATTTGTCTTAAAGTATCAACATCATTTGTGTATCGGCTCATAAGTTCGCCATGAGTGTTTGTATCAAAAAAGCTAATCGGAAGTTTTTGCATATGTTCAAACATTTCATCACGCAGTTTTTTTAAAGTGCCGTGTGTAACATACATCATAATACGATTGTAAATATATGTTGCAATGATACCAATACAATATATTCCTGCAATTCTCATTAAAGCATAAAACAATCCGGACATATCCGGATTTTGCTGTCCAATAAATGGAGCAATGTAAGTATCTATAAGTATTTTAAGGAAGAGAGTGCCATTTACATTTGCCAAAGCTGAAATGAAAATGCAAACAATAACAACAAAAAAGTGAAATTTATAATTTTTGAAAATTATTTTAAAAAGACGAGAAAGGCTTTTTTTGGCATTATCATCAAATTTTACTTTGCCCATTGCTGAACCATGCCCATGATTTGTCATTATGCTTCACTTCCTTTCATTTGCGATGTATAGATTTCATTATATATTTTATTGTCTTTTATAAGTTGTTCGTGTGTACCAATACCACTTATTTTGCCATCATCCATTACAATAATGAAGTCAGAATCTTGAATAGATGATATTCTTTGGGCAATTATAATTTTTGTTGTATTTGGAATTTCTTCAAAAAATGCTTTTTTAATCATAGCATCAGTTGTTGTATCAACGGCACTTGTAGAGTCATCTAATATAAGAATTTTTGGATTTTTAAGTAACGCACGAGCTATACAAAGTCGTTGCTTTTGACCACCGGAGACATTTGCGCCACCTTGTTCAATGTGAGTGTCATATTTGTCAGGGAAAGTTTGTATAAAGCTATCAGCTTGTGCAGATTTGCAAGCTTGGATAATTTCTTCATCTGTTGCGTTTTCATTACCCCAACGGAGATTTTCTTTTATTGTTCCGCTAAATAAAACATTTTTTTGTAAAACAACAGATACATTTTCACGCAGAGTATCAAGGTCGTAGTCTTTTACATTTTTTCCACCAACAAAAATATTGCCAGAGGTTGCGTCATAAAGACGAGGAATAAGCTGAACCAATGTTGTTTTTGCACTTCCTGTTCCACCAATAATGCCAACAGTTTGCCCTGATTTTATATCAATATTTATATTATCTAAAACCAAGTTACTCATATTTTTTGAGTAACTAAAAGAAACATTTTCAAACTTAACAGAACCATCAGATACACTTTTTATAGTGTTTTCTTTATTTTTAAGGTCAACTTCTTCATCAATAACTTCTATAATTCTGTCACCACTTGTTTTTGCCATAGACAACATAACTATACACATAGAAATCATCATAAGACTTGTTAAAATCTGTTGTATATATGTAAACATACTCATCAATTCCCCTGTAAGCATAGAAGAATTGATAACAAGATTTGCACCTATCCAAGAAACAAGCAATGTTGTAACATATACAGAAAACTGCATAATAGGGGATGCAAGAATCATAAGTTTTTCTGCTTTTAAAGAGTAATTGTACAAGTCTTGTGTAGCACCTTTAAATTTTTCTGATTCATAATCTTCTCTTACAAAAGCTTTTACAGTTCTTATATTTGTAAGATTTTCCTGTACAACACGATTTACTATATCATATCTTTTAAACATATTTCTAAAAGTTGGCATTGCTTTTGACATAATAACAACTACACAAATTGCAATAAAGGGAATTACACCAAGAAAAACAAGAGTCAATTTTTTACTGATTGAAAAACACATAAATAAAGCAGAAACAAGCAAGAATGGAGCTTTTATTAACATACGGATAATAAGAGAATATGCCATTTGTACATTGTTTACATCAGTTGTAAGTCTTGTAACAAGGCTTGCAGTTGAAAATTTATCTATATTTGCAAAAGATAGCTCTTGAATTTTATAAAAAAGAGCTTTTCTAAGATTTTTTGCAAATCCAGCACCAGCTTTTGCAGCATTTGTACCAGATGAAATGCCAAAAAATAGTGATAAAAGTGTCATAAAAATCATTATTATACCAAGTTTTATAACATAGGCTGTATTTGAATTAGGTAAACCGACATCCACTATTTTTGCCATACATTGAGGAATGATTACTTCCATAATAACTTCTAATGCAACAAAGAGAGAAGTTAAAATAGAAACAAATTTATATTCCTTAACATAACCAGAAAGTTTTTTTATCATAT
>JAHHUE010000056.1 GCA_020024155.1 Oscillospiraceae bacterium
GCACTGAAAGCAGTTCGTCAAAACAGACTGAAAGTGAAAACACAGACAGCAGTTCGTCAGAACAGACTGAAAGTGAAAACGCTGACAGCAGTTCGTCAGAACAGATTGAAAGCGAAAACGCAGATAGTAGTTACTCTGAACAAGAAGAAATAGTTGAAGAATTTATTTCTTTAAATGTTATAAACCCTGAAAATGATACTGTAATTGCAGAAGTTGGAGAAGAAGTAACTTTAGCAGCTAATGTTAACAGAAACGATATTTCAGTTGAGTATCAATGGCAGAAAATGCAAATGGATATTCCTAAAAAAGAAGTAAGGGTTGAACCAATATTTAATTATCCTGAAGGTTCTCCAACTTGGTATAACTTTCCACTAGAAGATAAAACAGAAAGTCAAGTTATTTCTGAAAACCCAAACGCAAGTTGGATGGGTATTGAAATGTATTTTGCAACTGTTGAGGCTCTTAATGAAATTGGTGCAGATAGCAGTAATGTTTCTTTTGAATGGAAAACACCAAACCTTATTTTAGATGAATATACAATATCTGCTGACATTGAAGAAGATATTGTAAAGATAATTGCCACAAAAGATGATAAACAGTTAGTTGCAACTTTGAATGAAAACAGTAAATTTCAGTTTGGAGAAGAATATCTTAGAGAAATTCCAACATTAAATGAGTGGGTAGATATTCCAAATGCAAATAGTGAAAGCTATACCTTTACTGTTGATGAACAAGATTTGTATGCACAATACAGACTTAAAGTGACAATTACTGATGAGAAATATCTTAATAAATGTATTGAGATATTAAAAGAACAGAATGTCAATTTAACAGAAGAGCAACGAAATCAAGAACAAAATATTTATTCTGTTGTTATGTATGTTAAATCTGCTGAAATTGAAAAAGTGTTAGATGAAGTAGACGGTGGAATTATGGCAGTATCTGCTGGCACACCATATTTATCTGATGACGGACAATGGATATGTGGTTTAAATGGAAACTATCAATATATTACTGAAGATACATATAATAGAGCTTATAATTGGTACAAAAAAGATAAAATAACACCAAAGCAATTTAATTATATGTGGACATCACTATTACCAAAAGGATTTGACCAAGAAACATTTGCTAATGTTCTTGATAGCAATGGTTTTCCAACTGGAGAAACAAGAATATATAATGGTTTTGATTTAACAGATGGACATAGGCTTGAGGTTAACTCTGAATGGTATGGAAAAACTGTATATTTTCGTCCAAATGGCACTAACAATATAACAAAAATAAAAATTCCAGCTTACACAGAAATTACTGGTGGTGGAGATAAATACAGTGATTCTGTTTCAGGAACAAAATATAAAAAGGCACTTACCTTTTTAAACCCTTTCACAAAAGATACAGGTTCTATGTATACAAATTTTTTACAGTTTACATCAAAAAACGGTTGGATATTAGAAATGCTACCTAACGGTTCAATTACTTCTAATAAAACTGATAACCATATCACAGCATACAGTGTTAATGTAGAAGATTTTAACAGCGACCCTGCAAGATATATGGTTGACGCAGAGGGAAATTATCGTGTTGACAGTGTTGGCTGGGGTGTATGTACTTATGAAGAGCCTGACCTTTCAGGTAAAGCATATCATATTTTAAAGGACTATATATCAAACGGATATGGCTTTTTAACTGGTCACGACACCATATACGGATATGCTGGTGCGTATTATGACGCATTTGGTATTGACCTTGATGAAAGCACAATAGACCCTAATGACGGAACAACTTGGTATTACGATATAAACAGTTGGCAACCAGGAACAACAGCAACCGACCAAAACGGAAATAAAAGTTCTACTCGTGGTGGGCATTTCTATCTTAATCAGTTAATGGGGACTAATAAAGGAAATGTATATTCAAATAATGTCAGCCCATCAGATGCTGCAAGTATGATACTGTCAACTGGTGGTTCACACGGAAAATACGGCAAAGACACAATGTATGGTGGCAACAGTTTAATAGTAACTCAGCTTGGGTATTCTGCTGAATTAGCAAAAAACAATCCTAGATATAGGACACCAACTAACTATCCATATTCTTTTTCAGAAGGACAAGTATTTACATCGTCTTTTACACACAGCAATGGGCAAGCCACTTTTGCACCAATATGGGTAAAATACAATGGAAGAAATCAAGCTCCAGTTAATAGCACAGACCCAATGTATTGGACTATTGGAGAAAAAACTGGTACAAACAATTTCTATCTTACCGGCAGTGGAAATTACCTTATGAACCAAATAGGACACTTGCCAACAAACAGTGCTTCAAACTATGAATCTATACTTTTTGCTAACAGTGTTTTCTATGTTTCTCAAAGAAAGCAATGTGAAATATGTGCTGCAAATCAAAACGGACAGCAGACTTCACATTTCACAAGAAGAATAAGTGCAGCAAACAGTAAAGAAGTTTTATCAGCACTACAAAATGGTGGCAACTTTTGGTATCCAATTGACGGCTGCTATATGCTTACAGAAGATATTGTACTTCCTGAAAACTGGCAGCCAATTAAAGGATTTAAAGGACATTGGAACAGTGATGTTTACAAAGTTCAATTAAATTCAAAACAATCTCCACTTTTTGCTAATGATAAAGCAGATGGAGAAAAAGGCTGGAATTTAGGTACTAAAAAAGAAAAAGGTACAGTTAATGTATTTAATAAAAATATGACACGCACAACAGGTATTGCTCGTGTTGTTGGTGATTTGAATGACTTGTTTGGTACACAACAAAATTATGCAGGATACACTGTAAAAATTCTTGGTAGTGACAACCCTAAATATATGTCAGCTGGAGAAGTTTTTGATTGTACAGTAAATACTGATAGTAAATATGTAATTTCAAATTTGCCTTGTATTTATAACGATGATACAAGAGAAGGTATTTTAAATGTCAGGGTATATACACCAACTGGAACAGAAGTTACTCAGTATGGAGATGTACGAGTTAAAGTTCAAGAAGATTTTTGGAATAATAATATGACTGTTCCACTTTATCTGTATAAAACAAAACCTGAACCTATAAGTGATTATGAAACTTTTGAAGGTCAAGACGGATTTATGCTACAAGGTGGTATCTATTCTCTTGAAAAGGTTACTGATATTCAGTGGCAAGTAAAAAGAAAAGACACTTGGGAAAACATTGAAAATGTAAAAGAATTGCAAGGTCATTATGAAATAGCTGAACCAGTTTTTCACGATAATTCCGAAGAAAGCTTTACAGAAGTATCACTAAAACTTACTAATTGCCAATTAAATTGGAACAATTGGAATTTTAGAGCAGTTTTTAATTATAACGGAAAGCAATATGACACATTTTCAGTATCTGTGAAAGATAAGTCAGGTAAGTTAATTGTTAAACCTTGGCCAGCGAAAATTGTACAAGCTGAAGACAAAGGTATATGGGTTGGTGAAAACGCAACATTTACAAGTACAATTGAATTTTCAAAAGGCACAGCACAAGGTTTAAAAGCTGAGTGGCAATACAAACCGTTATATGGCAATGATGATGAATGGTTTGATGTAAAATCTTCCGATATGTTTACAAACGGAGGAAATCAAACTATTTCATCAGAAACAACCGATATTGCTGTTTATGATATTATTGCTCAAAAACATGGTTTTAAAAATTATGGCAAATACAAAACAACAACTTCTATGACAGTTGAAAACAGTGATATATCTTATGATGGTCTGTTATTTAGAGTTAAATACCACTATACAACAGATGACGGTAAACAAGTAGAATGGTATTCAAACATAGCAAATAACAGAGAATATCGTTGGACTGAAAATGTTTCTGAGTATGGTGAAAATAAAATCGGTACAGAAGTTGGAAACAGAATGGGACATCTTTCTGTAAGACCTGCTGACATTGCCGTTGTTATGCAAGAAGCAAAAAATGAAAGTGGTTCAAACAATTATGTTGATGATTTAACTCCTGATGTTTATGGACAGAAAATACAAATAGACGCAGATGAGAATTATTCAAGAGATGTTGCTAAATACACTGCTATTATATACTACAAACCTAATACGGATAAAATGAGTATTACTCCTAAATGGGAATATAGCACATATTTAGACAGAACATCTAAAGAATGGAATGATAGCGTTGCAAAAGGTATTGACAGCAATATTAAAGTAAATATTGAAAACACACCTTTAACAACCAATGGTTCATCGTTGCCAAAAGACCATAAGTATTACAACGAAACTTATGCAGACTGGGGTGCAATTAAATCTGTTATGACTATTGAAAATGCAACTTCTGAAATGTACAGCACTGATAATTTCACAAAATATTATTTTAAATGTGTTGCAGATGGAAAAGTTGTTACACAAAACGGAACTATTGATGCTCATGGTGTGGGCAGAAATGGTGGTTTGGTTATAAGTCATAATATTTTATTAAACCACATGGGTGTAAACACTTATGATACAGAGAATATTATCAACGGACAAAGCATAACTGATATGAAAGGTATGGCAAAAATCACTAAAAACAAAGAATATTCAGTTTGGTCATACCCTAAATTAAGACTTGTTGATAGAGAAAAAATCAATACTGTAAACATAAAACTTGGAAGTAATGCAGATAGCCGAGATTATATCTCTTATTCAACAGATTTAGCCAATAGATATGGAATTAAATTGGCAGATGGTAACAGTAAATGGCTTACTTTTGTAGCAGAAAGAAAAAATAGCGTTGAAACTTGGCAATGGGAAGATTTTTTAAGAAATATGGATTTTATCGTTTATGACCCAATGACAATTTCAACTGGTGGTATCAGTGGTGGTGTTCAAATAACTTGGACAGCAGACGAAAATAAACTGCCAAACTTTCAAAATGAGTTAAATACTAGAGCAAATAACATTATCTACAATAATCAAAACGGTCATTTCTATGAACTGGTTGAAACTTCTTCTCCAATTTCTTTTAGAGAAGCACAAGCAAAAGCCAGTGAAAAAGGCAATCAAGCTGGTGTTACAGCTCACTTAGCAAACATTGATGATTACAATGAAAATGTGTTTGTATCAAATATGCTAAGGGATAGTAACTCAAGATATGGTTGGATTGAAAATGAATACAGTGAAGACTTGTTGTGGGCGAATAAATACGCTGGAAGCAATTCATATATGACATACTGGACTGATACTTGGAAAGATGTAAATATTCCAAATATGAACAGATATGATGCAGTAAAAATTGTTTTTAGACCATATCCTATTTATTCTCCTAGTACACATCCTCATGCTTTTGAAGAATATTATATAATCGCAGATGTTAATGATAGAAATACTCATGAAGCAATGCATGATTATAATGGTTATCAATATATATCAAGAAGAGTTCAGCTATACAATGGTGGAATAACATTCGGTCCAGCACAATATGGCACAACTTTTTATCCTACTGAAAATGATGGACGAACATTTTATTCCACTAAATTTACAGCAATTCCTTATGAAGTTTATGGAATTTCAAGAGGTGTAAGTAATGGATATAAAGCAATGGCGAATGTGCTTAGAGAAGAAACTGTTACTAAAACAAGAAATTATTTTAGTAATTTTGCACCACCTTCAAATCCTTCATATACTTGGAGAAATTTACCTCATGATGGCGATAATCAAGTATATGCTTATGTAATCGAATACGATGAAGACCCAACAATGCGTCCTGATGCAAAAAGAATTACTGAAACAGATACTATTGGTACACAAATATCTTTACCAAAAGGTCAAAAAATAATTGCAAAAGTAGATGATGCCCAAAAAATCTATAACGGCACAGAGCTTATGCCAAAAATTGAATTTTCTGTTGATGGCTCTGATGGAAGAGATTTAGAAAACCTTGTAACAGCAACTTTTGAAACTGCTACAAGTTCTGCTGGGTATACAACAACATCTATTGATGCAACAAATATAAGTGGCAGCAAAGTAATAAATACTGGAATATATTCTGTTAAATTATCTTTAACAGAATATGCAAAATCACTAGGTTATTCTTTTGATTGGAGAAGTAAAACTCAAGCTGTTTTAAATGTATACCCTAGACCATTAAATCTAACAGGACATCAAAATAAAATATATGATGGCAATTCAAATGCAGAGATAACTAATATTATTATTGACCCAGCAGGTGAAAATTCTGGTCTTGTAAATGGAGATAGAGTTGAATTTAAACAAAATAATCTTTTTGGTATTTATGTAAATTCTGAAGAAGAAAGCCAAAAAGATGTTGGACAGTGGAAAATCAAACGAATTGATAAATTAGAATTATCGGTTAACCCTCACAACAACTATAAAATCGGTGGAGAAAAGTACACTGGTGATATTACACCAAGAGGACTATATGTTCACAGTATTTATCTTGAAGAGCAAGACAAGCCTAGAAATATTAAGTCTTATGATAATACAGACAGTGCAACTGTTAAAGATATTATTGTTGATAATATTGTTGAAGGTGATGATGTTTGGATTGATAAAGATATGTATTCAGGAACTTATGCAGATAAAAATGCAGGAGAAACATTAAATTCTGACGGAACAGTTAAAACAGATCGTTTCAAACATTTAAAGGAAAATAAAATAAATCTCACTGAAACTGTTAATCTCATAAACAATGAAAAAGGTAACTATTTCATTGAAAGAGAGAAATATACTGGAGCAATATCAAGAGCAGTATTGGATGTAATGGTTAAAAATCACAGATATATGTATGGAAATGAAGGTTTTGGTTATCCAACTTATGATGAGATTTACACATCAACATCTCACAGTGACAGCTGGTTAAATATCAGTGGTTTAAAAGGAAATGATATTATCAATTTTGATAAAAACTTTAATTTTAATGCTCAAGATAAAGATGGTAGAAATATTGAATTTACAAACCAAACTTTTGTTGGTGAATACACTATTTCTCCAAAAGGTTTAAATGAAATAAATTATCCGGTATTAGAAAACTATGTTGTTGAAATTATGGGTGGACGAGTAGAAGTCTATCCACGAGAAATTATAATTACTCCTGAAGAAATCAATAGATATATAGAAGATACAGATATTCCAAAGGCTTATGCTGTTTTTGAAATGATGAATAATGATGAAAAATCATATTCAAATATTGGTAATGACAGAGAAAATGAGTATTCAGACATACATCTTATTGGCAGTGATACTATTGAAAATACTCTTTTAATTGGTGATAGCTCTCCAGTTAAAAACGAAAAACAATCTATAAAAGAATATGGAACAGATGAAAAAATATCTGTATTTGAAAATGGTTCAAATATTTCTTATTCAACAAAATGGTATCAAAATGCTCCTGTGGTTTATGCAGACTTATCAAATGATGACCATACATATCCTTGTGAATGGTGTAAAGGTTATCATGGTTTTGAAATGGGTACAGACCATTTAAGAATAAGTGGTTACCAACTATCAATTAACCAAGATAAAAATCAAGGAAATACACTTGATGTTGTTGAAGTTGAAAATGTAATGGGTAAAAAAGTTAAAAATTATAAAATTAAATTTAATGATAATTTATTAAAAGTTCACCCAAAACTTCGTTTTCAACTTGAAGCCACAGTTCCTTTACAAGTATGTATGTATGGATATGCTGGCGATGGTGAAGTTATTGAACCTGAAAATTATGGTATTACAAACTATTCAAAAGGTGATATTAAAGTAACTGATATTACCGTTTCAAATGACGGTTGGAATATTGTTGATAAAAAACCTATTGACCTACTTCGTGGTGAAATGACAATGAGAATGAATGATACTCAGCTTGTTGTCGGAAATAACAAACCATTAAATCCTGACAAGTGGATAATATCAAAAGATAGCTCAGACAACAAATCAGGAACTGAAATGCTTATTCCAATTCAAGCTTATATTGCAGGTGGCAATGTAAATGAAAGACAAGAGAGTTATATAGCTAATGTGACTTTCACAATTGATGAACATCGAATTATTAACAAATAAATTTAATCATTTAATCAAAGGAGAAATTTAAAATATGAATATGAAAAAAACATCAACAAAAATTATGACATATACACTGTCTTTTTTGATAGCAACATCTTGTTTTGCTGTACCAACTTTTGCAGCTGATATAGAAAGCACTGATGTAAATAGTATTTCAATTCACGATAACGAAATGCGTCCATTCAAAACTGTTACACCTATCGGAACAAAATCATTCTATAAAATTGACACAAGTACAAACACAGTTATTTATGCAGACCGTGATGACGGCTCAGGTTGGAAAGCTATTCCGTCATCATACATAGATGGAAGCCCATATAATGAACAAAATATTTCTTATGGTGCATATATCGTAAAAACAAATGAAGTTATTTTTGTTCCTTTAACAGAGTGTTTTAAAAATCCACAAGGTGGTTATGAATATCATCATGGAACAAAAGACGGAGCCAGTGTATCAATTTCTGTTGATACTGCTACAAATGCTGACCCAACCATGGGGACTGATTTCTATATCAATATACAAAATGGCGTAGACCCTGACGGTCCATCAAAAGATGATACTGTCAATGGTTCAACTGATGATGAAAGAGTATCTTATGATATTACTCTTAGAACAAAAACATCTTACCAGTTAAACGCAACTGTTCCAATGTATGTTTGTATGTATGGATATAGAGGGACTGGTAATGTTGTAACACCTGAAAGTGACGCATATAAACTAAAAAACTATTCAACTGTAAATAACAATTCTAACGCAACTGTTGTTGATATTGTTAAACTCACAAAATATAGTCAAATTTTAGATAATAACCATTCAGATGATATTCTTGAAGCTATTGCTTACAATAAGAAAACTGGAAAATATATTTGGTGGTATTCAAAACCATCAGAACAAGAAGTTAAAGCTCTTGGTGAAGATTGGATTTACAATGGCAATATCGAAAATGAAAAACTAAATGCGTCTGGTCAGTGTTATGTAATTTACATTGATGATGAATGGGATTTCAAAGTTGGTGGTATTCTTGATGATATTACATATAGACAGTCCGTAGATAAAGTTGATGACAAACATCCATTAACTAATGATTTTACTTTTGGAAATTGGAACTTTGGCAAAACTCCAGCAGTTGGAGATTCTCTTGAAGGTGGACAAGCTGAAGGTATGCCAATTAAAATTACAGAACTTCAAGCAGAGCCTGCAACTTGGAGAATGGTTGATAAATCAACAGATATTAAAAATCTCTCAAAAGGTGAACTGGTTATGACACTTTCACCAAAAACAGCAACAGATAGTTCATCCATTGACCTTTCAAAATGCTCAGCTCCAGTTGATATAACATCAAATGGTTGGTTATTAGACGCTCCAAATGTTGAAAATGACGGTACAGTTAAAGAAGAAAATGCAACAGAACTTCCTCTTATTACAAATGCAAGAATGGCTGGTGGAAACATCAATCCTGCTGGTTGCACATCAGTTGTAAGAGTTATTTATACTGTAACTCCTATCTTTAATGCTAAAGATAATCAAAGCAGACTTATCAAAAACAATGCAGATTAAATAAAGGAATTTGATAATGGAAAAATTTAAAAACAAAAAAATCATATCCTATATTTCAATAGCAGCTGTTGTTATTATAATTGCTTTTTTTGGAAGTTTATTTGTTTTTAATAATAACCTAATTGGTGTTGAAAATAAAATTAAAGCACAAATCGGTCAGCTTGAAAACAAGACAGATGATGAAATAAAAAATGCTCTTAATGAAGCCATCGAAGATGGCTCATTGAGGGTATCAATAAACGCAAATCCTGTATTCATAAAAGGAACAGATAAAGGTAATTTACAGATTGAAAATCACCCTAATAACAAATATAACTTGCGATGTGTAATTACTGCAAATACAGGTAAAAACGGAAAAGAAGAAACACTGTATCAATCAGGGTTAATGCCTGTAAATTCTCATATTCAAAAAGATGTTTTAAATAAAAATCTTGAAAAAGGAGAATATGATGCAGTTGCAACTTTTACAGCTTACGATGTAGAAACAGATAAAGCAGTAGGTAAAGTAGTAACAAAAATTCATCTATCAATACTTAGTTAGGAGGAAAAATATTGAAAAAGAAAACTTTAATATCAATCTTAACAGTAATAATTTCTTTTAGTATTATATCTATTTCAGCTTATGCAAAAGAATTGCCAGTTGAAATACCATCTTCTAATCAAGCATCAGTTTCTAAAGAAGTTGATATTGCTCAAAATACAAAGCCTAATATGGGTACAGACATTTTTATGTATATTCCTCCTGATGTTATTGAAAATGACATTCCAAATATGGGTGACAATAACACAGTTGAATTTCCTATGATTATATCTATTTTGAGTGGTAGTTCATATCTTGCTTTATCTTTTATTGCAAGAGGTGGGAAAAGATACAATGCTAATGCGTAGAT
>JAHHUE010000057.1 GCA_020024155.1 Oscillospiraceae bacterium
GAATTAACCCAAAACAATACAAATCCAACAAAAAATGCAGTGACTATATATGCTATATAAATAAGTATTGTCTTTGAAATATAAAATTCTTTGTTCATAACTATTGGTTTAAAAATAATATCCAATAAAATATGATGAACTAAAAATACTGCATAACTATATTTTGCTAACCTTTGAAATATCTGGTTACATTTTTCATTTTTTATCTTATTAAACAAGAAATATAGCATTGGAAAAACGCTAAAACCAATCATAAATGTTAAAAATGGCTCTGGGATAGGTATTGTTATAAAAAAGCATATGAGCACAAATGGAATTGTTAAATAACCGTATTTAGAAAGTTTTATCTTATCTTGATATTTAGCAAAATACATACCAATTAAAAATTCCGGTATTCTTGTAATAAAGCTGTGTTCTATTGAAACAATTGGTTTCCCAACCAAAACCCAAGGTACAAATAACACAGCAACAACCACAGACAATACAAATGAATGTTTTTCAATAAATTTTAAAAGAAATGGAAAACATATATATAATAATAATATACAACCTATAAACCATTCTCCTATTTTATAGAAAGTTGGCACAACTTTGGCTAAGTAGCCATCCATACCAATAACTGTAAAAAATAAATTTTTAAGTGGAATATCTTTATTTAATCCATTATGAAGTATATCTGTATACAAAAACAGAACTATGTATCCTATCCAGTACATTGGAAAAAGCGATAAAAATCTTGATTTTGCATATCCTTTAAGCTCAAATCTTCCATTCCATCTAATATAAAGGCTGTATCCTGATAAAATAAAGAACAAAGATACGCCGATATGACCCATACTTCCGTTAGCAAAAGTAATAAACCCTATTTTTGACATTTTTGCGTAAGTTGCCGTCATAACATTAAAATGAAATGTTAAAATACACAAGGTAGCAATACATCTTATTGCATCTAACGCATAAATTCTATTATTTTTAAGGCTTTTATTAGCAAATTCTTTCATATAGATACCCCAATATTTTAATAATTATACATATGCAATTATATATTAAAAAAAACATTTTACAATACCATTTTACAATAATTTACAGATATACCAAAATATAAGTAAAGCATCTTCCCTAGACAATATTAGAGAAGATGCTTTATATATATTATTTTAATTTTTTAGATATAGTTTTTGTTGCAACAACAGAAATTATTATATACATCAATAAAGTTAATGCTTGAAAAATTATCACATTATATGCTCTTGGGTAAATTAGTGCTATAACCTCTGCCAAAATATTTATTGGAAAATATGTGCCAATCCAAAATTCTGCAATATAAAATCTTGTATAATATTTTTTTGCATACTCTGATTTCACATTGCTTGAACGATACACATACTCAAAACCAATTATAATTGCAATTGTTAATATTGTACCTAGTAATGTTAAAGATGTATTTTTAAAACTATAATAAAAAATACATTGACCAATCAAAACCATAATACTTATCCCAACTGTCACAATAAATCCAATTTGGATTTTTGTTTGCTCCTTAATTTGATTTTCTGTTTGTTTAACAGCAGGTACATCTTTATCACTTTCATACTCATCATTGAGCAAATAATCTGCTGTTACATTGAAAATTTTACTCAATTGTAAAACATTAGATGCATCTGGCTGTGCTGTTCCCATTTCCCAACGAGATACTGCTTGTCTTGAAACATTTAATTTTTCTGCAAGTTGTTCTTGCGACATCTCATTTTGTTTTCTTAAATTTAAAATTTTATCGCAAAATTTCATATAAAAATCTCCTTATTGTTTATAGTTTAATTATACATATATTCCAGCTTGCACACAACTACATCAACTTTACAATTGTGCAACATAAGTTTACATTGTTAAAAAGTAGATATTTTACATATTTTACATAATAAAAAGTATAAAAAGATAATTATAATGTGTAAACTTAATTGACACTTTATCAAAAATTGTTTATAATCTAAATTGATAAAAAACACTAATATAAATACAATTTATTAAAATAACTTTTTGTGAATACTTTTATTTTGATAATATTAAGGTAATTATTTTGTTTATTTATTATTTATACAAAATATAATTTCTTAATACCTCATAAACACTGTTTTTATCAGGTTTATGTGGTATTTTTGTATTTTATATCAATGTAATTTCTATATTTTATAGTACTTTATCAGTATAAAGCCATTAAATGTACTATACTAAATTTTAATATATTAGCATTTATCTTTATACAATCTTAATACTATATAATACTCTAATACAGTTTTCATATTAGATGTAAGATAATATATTGTTAGAAAGGTAATTCAGGGGGACTTGTATGAACATAATCATTAAACGATTATCTTCTGCTCAAATAATAATTCTTGGCTTTGCTGCTGCTATACTTTTGGGAAGTTTTTTCCTTATGCTTCCAATTGCAACACAAGACCATCAGGGTGCAAGCTTTATTGACGCTCTTTTCACATCAACTTCAGCTGTTTGTGTTACAGGTCTTATAGTTAGAGATACAGCAACTTATTGGTCTGGATTTGGGCAAGCAGTTATCATCACACTTATTCAAATTGGTGGTATGGGCATTGTTACCGTAGCTGTTTCAATGTACATACTTTCTGGTAAAAAAATCACTTTAAAACAAAGAAGCACTATGCAGGAAGCAATTTCTGCTCCAAAAGTTGGTGGCATTATCAAACTTACCGGTTTTATAATCAAGGTTTCCTTAATGTTTGAATTTATGGGGGCACTCATTATGTCTCCTGTATTCTGCAAAGAATTTGGATTGTTAAAAGGTATATGGTATAGTATATTCCATTCTATATCTGCCTTTTGTAATGCAGGTTTTGACCTTATGGGTGTTAAAGAAAACTTTTCTTCTTTGGTTTATTTTGCAAATAATCCAATTATCAATTTAACTATTATGTCCTTAATTGTTATTGGTGGTATCGGTTTTACAACTTGGGAAGATATTGCAAGAAATAAAATTCACTTTAAGAAATATCGTATGCAAAGTAAAGTAATTATACTTACAACAACTTTATTGCTTTTACTTCCTGCTATATATTTCTATTTATTTGAATTTTCTAATCTTCCTATTGGTGAGCGTTTTCTCTCTTCTGTATTCCAATCAGTAACACCTAGAACTGCTGGTTTTAACACTGTTAATCTAACTTTAATAAGTGAAACCGGTATTGCTATTATTATATTCCTTATGATTGTCGGTGGTTCTCCTGGGTCAACTGCCGGTGGTATGAAAACAACAACACTTTCTGTTATGCTTTCAACTGCCATTTCTGTATTTGGTCACAGAGAACACACTCACTTCTTTGGACGCAGAATAGATGACGATACAGTGCGCACTGCTGCAACTGTTCTTACTATGTATTTGGCTCTGTTTTTATCTGGTGGACTTATTATAAGTAGCATTGAAAAACTTCCACTTCTCACTTGTCTTTTTGAAACTGCATCAGCTGTTGGTACAGTTGGTCTTACACTTGGCATCACAACAGAGCTTGGTACTATATCTAGAATAATTTTAATTATGTTAATGTATCTCGGCAGAGTTGGTGGTCTAACATTGATTTTTGCTGCTCTTGCAAGCAGAAAAGGAAATACATCTAGACTTCCACACGAAAAATTGACTGTTGGGTAAGGAGAATATTTATGAAAACTATACTGTTAATTGGTCTTGGCAGATTTGGCAGACACATTGCAATGAAATTATACGACTTAAATCATCAAATAATGGCAGTTGATACTAACGAAGAAAGAGTTCACGCTGTTCTTCCTTATGCTACAAACGCACAAATTGGTGATAGTACAAATGAAGAATTTCTTTCTTCACTTGGTATAAAAAACTTTGATGTTTGCATTGTTGCTATTGGTGATGATTTTCAAAGCTCTCTTGAAACAGCATCTCTTCTTAAAGAACTTGGTGCTACAAAAGTTATAGCAAGAGCTGCTACCGGCGTTCAGGAAAAATTCTTATTACGTAACGGTGCAGATGAAGTTGTTTATCCTGAAAAGCAACTTGCAAACTGGACAGCTATTCGTTGTACATCAGACCATATACTTGACTATGTTGAGATTGATGGTGATTATTCTATATTTGAATTGACTGTTCCATCAGAATGGGACGGAAAAACAGTTTGTCAAATAGATATCAGAAAGAAGTTTGGTATAAACTTGCTTGGTATCAGAGATAACGGAAAACTTAATATGCTTATAACTCCTGACACTGTATTGGAAAAAAATAAATCCATTCTTGTTTTAGGTGAGCACAAATCAATTCAAAAATGTTTCCATATATAATGTTATAATTTCCCTACTTATATACAACAATTTCAATATCTATCTCTAAGAGATTACATAAAATGAGTAAGTTTAAAATATTAGTTGTGGAAGATGATATTCCGGTTAGAAATCTTATAACAACAACTCTAAAATCTCATAATTATAACTTTATAACTGCTGATAATGGTGAACTTGCTGTTATGTAAACGGCATCTCATAATCCTGATATTATTTTGTTGGATTTAGGACTTCCTGACATTGATGGTATTGAAGTTATCAACCGTATCAGAAGTTGGTCTAATGTGCCTATAATTGTAATTAGTGCAAGAAGTGAAAACAGCCATAAAATTGACACTCTTGATGTCGGTGCTGACGATTACCTTACAAAACCATTTTCTATTGAAGAACTTTTGGCAAGATTGCGTGTAACTCAAAGAATAATTGCTCTTATGCAAAATGGTCAAACTCAGCAATCAGTATTTATAAACGGAGATTTGAAAATTGATTATGTGTCTGGATGTGCTTATCTAAATAATGAAGAACTGCATTTAACACCAATAGAATATAAATTACTGTGCTTGTTGGCACATAATATCGGCAAAGTTCTAACCCATAAATTTATTACTCAAAGTATATGGGGCAGTAGCTGAGAAAACGATGTTGCTTCTTTGCGTGTATTTATAGCAACTTTTCGCAAAAAACTGGAAAATTCTCCAAATTCTCCACAATACATTCAAACTCATATAGGTATTGGGTATCGTATGCTTAAAGTAGAATAAAATTAACACCTGTAAATTTTATACCAATTTTTACAGGTGTTTTTATTTGCCTATTTTTTTATTATGTGATAAACTAACTTATAGAATATCAGCAAATGGAGTTTTTTATGAATTATATAAATAATTATACAAAGCATGCCTTACACCAGTTTTACTCCTTTCTCCGTTGGGCATTTGTTGGCTTAACTGTTGGTGTTATTGTTGGTTTATGTGGCACTGCTTTTTCTTATGCTTTAAAATATGCAACTAATCTGCGTCTTGATAATCCTTGGATTTTCTATCTTTTACCAGTCTTAGGTTTAGTTATTGTATTTATTTACAGCATTGCAGGCGTAAATCATCCACGTGGCACTAATCTGGTTCTTTTAAGTGTTCGTACAGAAGAAACCATTCCTTTGATAATGGCACCTTTAATCTTTATTTCAACTTTATTATCTCATCTTGGTGGTGCAAGTGCAGGTCGTGAAGGTGCAGCTCTTCAAATGGGTGGCAGTATTTCGCAACAAATAGGCCGTCTTATGAAAGCTGACGAAAAATCTATGCACATTTTTTCAATGTGTGGTATGAGTGCTTGTTTTGCTGCTTTATTTGGCACTCCTGTTGCTGCTGCTGTCTTTTCAATAGAAGTTGTAAGTGTTGGTATTATGCAGTATTCTGCTCTTATTCCTTGTGCAATTGCAAGTTTAACAGCTGATGTAATTGCAAAACATTTTCATGTTCATCATATGCAATTTTCTGTACCTGAGCTTGCTATTGATTTTGATTTATCCATTGGTATAAGAGTTTGTATTCTTGCACTTTGTGGTGCTATCTTAAGCATTATTTTTTGTGCTATTTTGAGAGTTAGTGGAAATTTATATGAAAAATATATCAAAAACAAATATATTCGTATACTTGTAGGTGGTTTTCTTATTGTAGCAATTACTTTATTGTTAAATACTTCTGACTATATGAGTGCAGGAGAAGAAATTATTGTTAACGCTCTTTCAGGTCACGCAAGACCGGAAGCCTTTTTATTAAAAATGATTTTCACTGCTTTGGCACTTGAAGCCGGCTTTAAAGGTGGCGAAATTGTTCCTACTCTGTTTATAGGTTCCACTTTTGGTTGTGTTTTTGCCGGTTTAATCGGTCTATCCCCTGCTTTTGGTGCAGCCATTGGTATGATTGCACTTTTCTGTGGTGTTACAAACTGCCCTATTGCCTCAATTTTTCTTGGATTAGAGTTATTGCAGGGTGCCGGTATAGAATGGCTTTTGCTTACTGTTGCAGTAAGTTATATGCTTTCTGGTTATTACAGTCTATATAATCAGCAAAAAATTATGTATTCAAAAGAAATGCCAAAATACATCAATAAAAATGCTCATCAGTAAAATACATCAAAGACTTTCTAATTAAAACAGAAAGTCTTTTTTTATTTCATTTATCGACAGTCTATTAACATTGACTTGATATAAAATTATGATAAAATAAAATAAATAATACATTTGGAAAAGAGGTCATTTTATGGAGTATAAAATCTTTGAATATGACAAATATCTAAAACCATTTGAAGCAGATATAGAACTGCGTATGAATAACTACAAACGAAAAAAAACAGAACTTCTTGGTAAAAATCAAACTTTGTCAGAGTTTGCAAATGGACATGAATATTTTGGTTTTCATAAAAAGAGAAACGGTTGGTTTTATCGTGAATGGGCACCGGCTGCTGACGCAGTATATATTATGGGCGATATGAACAACTGGGATAAGACAAGTCTTCCTCTAAACAACATTGGCAATGGTGTTTGGGAAATTTTCTTATCTGGTAAAAACAAACTATACAATGGTTGTAAAGTGAAAACTGTTATCCAAAAAGACGGAAAGTTGCTTGAAAGAATACCTCTTTATGCACATAGGGTTGTGCAGGACAAGCAGACATATTTATGGTCTGCTGAAATTTTTGACAGTTTAAAATTCAAGTGGAAGAAAAATAAATTTACTCCTGATAAAAAATTATTTATATACGAATGTCATATCGGTATGGCACAGGAAAAATGTGAAGTAGGCACTTATACTGAATTTCGTGACAATATTTTGCCTCGTATCAAAGCCGATGGATATAATGCTATTCAAATAATGGCAATTATGGAACACCCTTATTACGGCTCATTTGGCTATCAAGTATCCTCTTTCTTTGCTGCATCTTCAAGATTTGGCACACCAAATGAACTTAAAAGCCTTATTGACACTGCTCACAGTATGGGAATAGCTGTTTTATTGGATGTTGTTCACTCTCATGCTGTAAAAAATACAGAAGAAGGTATAAATCTATTTGACGGAACAGATTATCAGTTTTTCCATGGTGGCAGTCGAGGAGAACACCCAGCATGGGGCACAAAACTTTTTAACTATAATAAAAACGAAGTTATACATTTTCTTTTATCAAATTTAAAATTCTGGCTTACAGAATATCATTTTGACGGTTTTAGATTTGACGGTGTAACTTCTATGATTTACCACGACCACGGACTTGGAACAGCTTTCACTGATTATAGTAAATATTTTTCTCTTAATACAGATACTGAGGCAATTACATATCTTCAACTTGCAACAGAGCTTATAAAGGAAGTTAATCCAAAAGCTATTATAATTGCCGAAGATATGTCTGCTATGCCTGGTATGTGTTTGCCAATTGAAGATGGTGGCATTGGTTTTGATTATCGTCTTGCTATGGGTTGTCCTGATATGTGGATAAAGCTTATCAAAGACACCAAAGACGAATTTTGGGATATGCATCATATTTGGCATGAGCTTACAAGCAGAAGACCTATGGAAAAATATATAGGATATGCCGAAAGTCACGACCAAGCACTTGTTGGAGATAAAACTATTATTTTTCGTCTTTGTGACAGCGAAATGTATACAGCAATGTCAAAAAATTCAAATAGTGCAGTTATTGACCGTGGTATCGCCCTGCATAAAATGATAAGACTTATAACAATGAGCCTTGCCGGTGAAGGATATCTCAATTTTATGGGCAACGAATTTGGTCACCCTGAGTGGATTGATTTTCCAAGAGAAGGCAATAATTGGAGCTATCATTATTGCAGACGACAATGGCATCTGGCAGATGATAAAAATTTGAAGTATGAATGGTTGCTTAATTTTGATAATGATATGATTTCCATTGCCAAGGAATATAAAATTTTTGACAAACCACCTGTTGCTTTACATATTGATAATGAAAAACAAGTTATGATTTATAAACGTGGTAATCTTATATTTGCATTTAATTTCAGCCCTGTAAATTCTTACGACTCTTATTTTGTAAATGTGCCAGTAAAAGGCAATTACAAACCAGTTCTTTCAACTGATAGCGATAATTTTGGTGGTTGGAACAGAATTGCAACAGATATGGTTTATACTGCAACAAGAGATAAAAATAAAACTTGTGGTTTTAAAATGTATTTACCTGCAAGAACAGCTGTTTGCCTTGAAAAAATAAAAAAATAAAATTATAAAATCAGTCTTTTTAGTAAATTACCTCATTTGTTAGACAGTATCATATACTATTTAACAGATGGGGTAATTTTTATTCCAATATGTAGCTTTAACAATTTTTATGCAAAAGTTTTGCCTAACTTTTTTGTACAAATTCATAGATTGTTTTTTATTTTTTTACCCATAATATCTCTATATTTAATTTTTTTGGGGGTATTATGGATAAATATTCAAGAACAAGCATCATAATTTCTCCAACAAGAATTATTGTATCGGGTTTTATATTTCTCATAATAACTGGCAGTGTTCTTTTAACTTTGCCTTTCTGTACAAAAGATAACACTATTTCATTTATAGATGCTCTTTTTACTGCAACAAGTGCAAGTTGTGTAACAGGTCTTTCAATTTATGATACCTATACAAAATTCACTTTTATAGGTCAGCTAATTATACTTATTATGATACAAATTGGTGGTCTTGGTCTTGTTTCATTTACCACTTTTTTCAGTATCATTACAAGAAAAAAACTTGGGTTTAAAGCTTTGAGAATTGCTTGTTACGCATCTGGCGCAGATAATGTTTCAACAATAAAAAATTTATATAAATCCACTTTCAAAATAGTTTTTTTGTGTGAAGTAATTGGCACTATTGCTCTATTACCTATTTTCGTCATAAATTTTGGTTTTTTAAATGGATTATGGTTTAGTATATTCACATCTATATCAGCCTTTTGTAACGCAGGATTTGAACTGATGGGAGTTGTTCAGCCTTATTCTTCCCTATCATTACTATACGGAAATTTATGGGTAAATATTGTTATAACATCTTTGATTATATGTGGTGGACTTGGTTTTGTTGTTTGGAATGAAATTCTTATATATTACAAAACAAAAGAGTTATCATTTAACAGTAAAATTATATTACTTTTCACTTTTATTTTTGTAGTTATTGGCACTGTAAACTTTCTTATATTTGAGTACAACAATCCGTTAACTATCGGAAATATGAAACCATATCAAAAAATACTTTGCAGTTTTTTTCAATCTGTAACTTGTCGTACTGCTGGGTTTAGCACTATAAATCAATCACAGTTAAATGTGTATAGCAAACTTTTTTCCTGTTTTCTTATGTTTACCGGTTGTGCACCAACTGGAACTGGTGGAGGTATAAAAATAACTACATTTGCAGTTGTAATAATAACTGTTTCAAGTATTTTAAAGGGTAAAACACAAGCTGTATTTTTAAACCACAAAATACAACCATATACAGTTTATAAAGCAATAACTGTTGTAGTTATATCTTTATCCATCGTTTTATTTAATTTTTTTATACTGTACTCAACATCTTCATATAGCAGTATTGATTGTCTATACGAAAGCATTTCTGCATTTTCTACCACTGGACTATCTGTTGGAATTTCAACTAATATGAATTTAATTTCCAAATTATCCACTTCTTTATGTATGTTTTTAGGTCGTGTTGGACCTATTTCTATTGCTATAAGTTTATACAAAAACTATCACGATTTCTACAATTGTGAAATATATCCAGATGGTAAAATTATTGTTGGATAAAAAGTGTAGTTACCTGTATGTGTATAAAAATAACAAGCATAAATTTTCATTATTTTACCATTGGTTTTATCATAAAGTATTTAATAT
>JAHHUE010000058.1 GCA_020024155.1 Oscillospiraceae bacterium
CTGTTAAGTTGTTGTATTTATAGCCGATTTTTAGTATTATTATACTATAAAATAGTAATAAATATTATTTAATATATATGATTTATAAATTAAGGAGGAATGTATGAGCTTTTATGTTACATTAGACCAATTTGTTTCAAATTTACATTTGGAAGCTATTTATGTACCAGCAGCAATGACAGATATTAAGATTACAAGTAAAGAAGTAAATCGTCCAGGATTATTGCTTACTGGATATAAGGATTTCTTTGACCCAACAAGAATACAGGTTATAGGAAGAATGGAACACAGCTATCTTAATTCTTTGACTTTTGAAGAAAAGATAGGCAAATTATCAGTTTTATTTGCTCAATCAATTCCTGCGGTTATTGTTACAAGCAATTTGCTTATATCAAGCGAAGTTGTAAGTCTTGCAAAGAAAAATGGGGTTCCACTTTTGAGAACAAGCGAGCAAACATCAAGTTTTATAGCTTCAGCAATATCATTTTTAAATGTTGAGCTTGCACAAAGAATTACTCGTCACGGTGTATTGGTTGAAGTTTATGGTGAAGGTGTTTTAATTGTTGGTGACAGTGGTGTTGGTAAAAGTGAAACTGCACTTGAACTTGTAAAAAGAGGACACAGATTGATTGCTGACGATGCTGTTGAAATAAGAAAAGTATCCGACCATACTCTTGTGGGACAATCTCCGGAAAATATTCGTCACTTTATAGAGCTAAGAGGTGTTGGAATAATAAATATCGCAAGAGCTTATGGTTCTGGTGCTGTAAAACAGACACAAGGAATAGATATGGTTATTCAACTTGAAAATTGGGAAGCTGGAAAGACATATAGTACAACTGGTTTAAATGATGAATATATGAATATATTAGGTATAAGCATTATAAAATCTGTTGTTCCTGTAAGGCCAGGCCGTAACCTTTCAATTATTATTGAAACAGCAGCAATTGCAAATCGTCAAAAGAAGATGGGCTATAATGCTGCCAGAGAATTACTTTCAAAATTAGGAATGGAAGAATAGCATAAAATGAATATTATAGCAGATTTACACACTCATACTTTATTTTCTGACCATGCATATAATACAGTTACAGAAATGATAAATCAGGCAGGGAAAATAGGACTTAAAGCTATTGCTATAACAGACCATGGACCTGCAATGCCAGACTCAGGACATGAATGGCATTTTTTCAACAGTCAGATTGCAAAAAAAGTTGACGATGTACTTGTTATGTTTGGTGCAGAAGTTAATGTAATGGATATATCTGGTACGTTAGATATTCCGGAAAGACTTCTTAAAAATCTTGATTGGAATATTGCATCAGTGCATAGAGATATTATTCCAAAGTTAAGCTATGAAGATACAACAGAGCTTTGGATGAATATAGCAAAAAATCCATATATTGATATGATAGGTCACTGCGAACAAGTTGAGCATTTTTTTGATTATGAAAAAGTTATCCCAATTTTTGTAAAAAATAATAAAGTTGTTGAAATAAATGCAAATTCTATGTTTGTAAGACCAACTGGTCAAGAAAATATGGTGCATCTTATTGAAGTATGCAAAAAAAATAAATGCAAAATAGCAGTAAATTCTGATGCACATTCTATTTACACCTTGGCAAGAGTAAAAGATACATTAAAATTGGTTGAAGATATGGAGTATCCAAAAGAACTTATTGTAAATGCAAAATATGAAAATTTAATAAATGAATTGGAAATCCACAATAAAAAAATTCTTGATATGATAGAGGATTAAGACAATGGAAAAATTGTATATAGGGGTAGATTTAGGCGGAACAAGCGTAAAAGTAGGTATTGTTAAAAAAAATGGAGAAATTTTAAAAAAATTATCCAATCCAACAAATTTGCCACAACCAGAAGAAGTAATAGAAGATAAAATATGTAAATTATGCCTTGAAATATGTGATGAATGTGGTATAGATATTCACAAGGATATAGAGGCAATAGGTATAGGCTCACCAGGTAATGTTAACAATAAAACAGGGGTTATTGGATTTAGTTCAAACTTTGGTTACAACGATTGGCATCTTAAAGAAAAAATAGAAGCTAAACTTGGTGTTAAAGTTGAAGTTGAAAACGACGCTAATGCTGCTATTATTGCTGAGGTTAACGCAGGTTGTGCAAAAGGATGCCCAAATGCTGTTATACTTACACTTGGAACAGGTGTTGGCTCAGGTGTTATAATCAACGGAAAAATATATGGTGGTTATAATAAAAGTGGTGCAGAAATGGGACATATGGTAATTTCTGTTGGAGGAAGAGAATGCAACTGTGGAAGAAAAGGTTGTTTCGAAAAATATGCTTCTGCATCTGCTCTTGTATATGATACAAAAGTTGCAATGCTTGGACATCCCAAATCATTATTGTGGAAAATATGTCCAGATATAAATGAAGTTACATCAAAAACAGTTTTTGATGCAATGGAACAAGGCGACAAAATTGCACAAAAGGTTTTTGATAGTTACATAGAATATCTTGCTTGTGGTATTACTAATATAGTTAATATATTTCAGCCGGAAATATTATGCCTTGGTGGTGGTATTTCAAACCAGAAAGATGTACTATTAAAACCTCTTCAAGAATATCTTGACAGAGAAGACTATGCTCGTGGTCTTAATAAACGAGTAAAAATAAAAATTGCTGATTTTAGAAACGATGCTGGTATTATAGGCGCGGCATTAGTTGGGGTAAATAATGCTCGATAATTTTTTTATTGATAACGAAATTTCATATTTAGAGAATGAGAGTTTAAAAAAATACAATACATTCAAAGTGGGTGGAGAAGCAAGATATATAGCATTTCCCAAAAATGAAAATCAAGTTATAACTATTTTAAGACATTTGAATGAACAGAAAATTAAATATTATTTTTTGGGCAGAGGTTCAAATGTAATATTTAGAGATGAAGGATTTGATGGAGTTATAATAAAAACTTCAAATATAAACAAAATAGAGTTTATAGATAATAATACTGTATATGTTCAAGCCGGAGTTTCACTTAATAATATATGTAAAATTCTTCAAGAAAAGTCTTTGTCAGGTATTGAATTCTGCTACGGTATTCCTGGAAATATTGGTGGCGCTGTATATATGAATGCTGGTGCCTATGGTGGAGAAATATGCCAAACTATTCAAAGCGTAAAATATATTGATGAAAATCTTGAAGTTAAAACTATAAATGTTAATGATTGCAATTTTTCATATAGAAACTCTATATTTCAACATAAAAAATGGTTTATTATTGGTTGCACATTGAAACTTGAAAAAGATAATAAAGTGAAGATAAAAAACTTTATGGAAGAAATAATGAGAAAAAGACTTGAAAAGCAACCATTGGATATGCCAAGTGCAGGCAGCAGCTTTAAAAGACCAGAAGGATATTTTGCAGCAGCTCTTATAGAAGAGTGTGGACTTAAAGGATATAGTATCGGCGGAGCTCAGATAAGTGCAAAACACGCAGGCTTTATCGTAAATAAAGGTAATGCAACATGTAAAGATATACAACAATTGGCCGAATACGCTGAAAAATTTGTTCTTGAAAAAACAGGTGTTGCGATTGAAAAAGAAATGATAATTGTTTAATTTTTTTGGATTATAAAAGGCAGGAAAATGAAGAATAGATTATTTATAATAACAGGATTATCGGGTGCAGGCAAAAGTCTTGCTGTTAAAGCATTAGAAGATATTGGCTTTTACTGTATAGATAATATGCCAGCACCACTGATAATTAAATTGTTGGACACCAAAGATGATTTTTTAGATGTTGACCAAAAGCTTGCTTGCGTTGTTGATATTAGAAATGGAGAGAACAACCACGAGCTATTTGACTTAATATCAAGATTGAGAAAAGAAAACATAGCAAAAGTTATTTTTCTTGATGCAGATGAAAAAACTATTCTTGACAGATATAAAGAAACAAGAAGAAAACATCCTGTAATGCTTAGGAAAAATTTATCTCTTGAAGAAGCAGTCAAATATGAAAGAGAAGCGTTGAATCCATTATATGCTCAAGCAGATTATATTTTGGATACATCACTCTTATCTACATCACAGTTTAAGGATAGAATTTTATCTTTTGCAGTTCAAGATGTAAAAGAAACAATAACAATAGATGTTATTTCATTTGGGTTTAAATATGGTATGCCATCAGATGTAGATTTAATGTTTGATGTAAGATGTTTTTTAAATCCATTTTATGTTAAAGAATTAAAAGAAAAAACAGGTAATGATGAGGCTGTTATTGATTTTGTTTTTTCACAACCAGAAGCCAAAACATTGCTTGAAAAATATATAGATTTACTTGATTACTCATTACCACTTTACATAAGAGAAGGTAAAAGTCATCTGACAATTGGCTTTGGATGTACAGGTGGCAAACATCGCTCAGTGGCATTTTGTAATGCTGTTTATAACCACATAAAAGAAAATGGTTATGCAGTGTCTGTACATCACCGAGATATTAACAGGAGAAAATAATTTGACAGAGTTAAGTTTTTCAAAGCAGGCCAAATTAGAGACGCTTGAAAATTTAAAATATCCTAAATGTGACTGTTGTAAGCAAAATTTTATAAAAGGTTACTTTTATGATGCTGTAAATGGAAATGACTTTACAGATATAAAAATACAACCAGATATTATTAAATCTACTAAATTTGCAAAAAAAATACTTTCTGATATGGATGTTGACAGTTATATTGTTACAAAAGAGAAACAAACTAATAAGCAAGTAGCTACTATGTACATTACAGAAGAAGAAAGTATAAAAAAGCTTATTCAAATGCAAAAATCACGATTTGTATGTGATAAATGCGCAATGTATTTTGAAACAGGATTATTTATAAAAAACGGTACAGTAAGTGACCCTAATAAAGAATATCAGTTGGAATTTGTAATGTCAGATGAAGATAAAGCAGCAAGACTACTTGCAATGTTTTACAAAACTGGTTTTGTATTTAAGATGTCACAACGCAGAAAAGATTTTGTTGTTTATACAAGAAATAGCGAAGTTATAGAAGATTTTCTTGCAACAATAGGTGCACAAACTACTTGCTTAGAAATTATGTCTTGCAAGGTTGTAAAGGATATAAGAAATAAAGTTAACAGAATAACAAATTGCGAAACAGCAAATATTGCAAAATCTTCCAAGGCAAGCATAGACCACATAAATGCAATAAATTACCTTAAAGATAATGGCAAATTTGAATTGTTAAGTGATGATTTAAAATATATAGCAAATTTAAAATTGGAAAATCCAGAGCTTTCATTGTCAGAATTAGCAAATATAACTAATCCCAAAATTACAAAGTCTTCTTTAAATAGAAGGCTTAAAAAGCTTATGGATATGGCGAATACAGAGGAAAAAAATGAACAATAATTTTGTACATTTACATTTGCATACAGAATACAGTTTGCTAGATGGTGCTTGTCGTATTGACAAACTTATTGACCATGTGAAAAAACTTGGTCAAACATCAGTGGCAATAACTGACCATGGTGTTATGTATGGTTGTGTAGATTTTTACAAAAAAGCAAAAAAAGAGGGTATAAAACCTATTATAGGATGTGAAGTTTATGTAGCCTCACGAGGTATGACAGATAAAGTTCACAAGGTGGATACATATTTTCACCTAATATTGTTGTGTAAAAATAAAGTTGGATATGATAACCTTATAAAACTTGTTTCACATGGTTTTATTGATGGATTTTATAACAAACCAAGAATAGACCACGGAATGCTAAAAAAACATAGCGAAGGTTTGATTTGCTTATCTGCTTGTCTTGCGGGTGAAATTCCAAGAGCTCTGCTTGCAGATGATATAGAAAAAGCAAGAGAAACTGCACTTTTTTATAAAGAGCTTTTTGGCGAAGACTTTTATATAGAGGTACAAGACCATGGCATAGAAGATCAGGCAAAGGTTTTGCCAAAGCTTATAAGTCTTGCAAGAGAATTGGATATTCCACTTGTTGCAACAAATGACTGTCACTATATAAACAAAGAAGACGCAAAAATGCAGTATGCGCTTATATGTGTTCAAACTAATAAAACTCTTGCAGACCCAGACACTTTGGAATTTGAAACTGAGGAATTTTATGTTAAAAGCACTGAGGAGATGTATACTCTTTTTGGCTATATAGAAGAGGCGTGTGAAAATACTGTAAAGATTGCAGAAAAGTGCAATTTTGATTATGAATTTGGCGTTACAAAACTTCCAAAATATACACCACCAGATGGCAGTGATAACTATGAGTTTTTTGTAAGTCTTTGCAATGAGGGACTACAAAGAAACTATGAAACAATTACCCAGGAAATGAGAGATAGATTAGACTATGAAATATCAGTTATATCTAAAATGGGATTTGTAAACTACTATCTGATAGTTTATGACTTTATAAATTATGCAAAAACACATGATATACCAGTTGGCCCTGGCAGAGGTTCAGGTGCAGCAAGTCTTTGTGCATATTGTATGGGCATAACAAGTATAGACCCACTTAAATATAATTTACTCTTTGAAAGATTTTTAAATCCTGAAAGAGTTAGTATGCCGGACTTTGATGTGGATTTTTGTTATGAAAAAAGACAAAAAGTAATAGATTATGTTGTAGAAAAATACGGCGATGACCATGTTGCTCAAATTATAACTTTTGGTACTATGCAAGCAAGAGGTGCAATAAGAGATATAGCCAGAGTTCTTACAATTCCTTATTCTGTTGCTGATAAAGTTGCAAAATTGATTCCAAATGAACTTAAAATGACAATAGAAAAGGCTCTTAAAATATCAAAAGAGCTTGAACAGCTTTATAGTTCAGATGCACAGATAAAAGAATTGATAGACCTTGCAGTAAAAGTTGAGGGTATGCCAAGACACGCATCCACACACGCAGCAGGTGTCGTTATTACTGACCAAGCTTGTGAAGATTATGTGCCACTACAAAGTAATGATGGACAAATAGTAACTCAATTTACAATGACAACAATTGAAGAATTGGGTTTACTTAAAATGGACTTTTTGGGTTTAAGAACTCTTACTGTTATAGACCAATGTGCAAAAATGGTAAAGAAAATTGAGCCTGAATTTGATATGGAAAAAATATCACACAAGGACGAAAAAGTTTTTGAAATGCTTTCACAAGGAGATACAACCGGTGTATTCCAGTTTGAATCCGAGGGTATGCGCAGTGTTCTTATGCGACTTAAACCAGTTGATATAGAAGACCTTATTGCTGTTATTTCACTATATCGTCCAGGACCTATGGATTCTATCCCAACTTTTATTGCCAACAGGCACAATTCAGAAGGTATAACATATAAGCATCCAAGCCTTGAAAAAATTCTTAAAGTTACAAACGGATGTATAGTTTATCAAGAACAGGTTATGCAAATTTGTCGTGAACTTGCTGGATTTAGTTATGGTCAAGCAGACTTAGTTCGCAGAGCAATGAGCAAGAAAAAAGCTGATGTAATGGAGAAAGAGCGCTCTCACTTTATAGAAGGCTGTAAGAAAAATGGCGTTGATGAATCCATAGCAACAGATATTTTTAATGAAATGTCAGGTTTTGCGTCTTATGCATTTAATAAAGCACACGCAGCGGCATACGCTTTTGTTGCATATCAAACGGCATACCTTAAAGCCCATTATCCAAAGCAGTTTATGGCTGCAATGATAACAAGTATATTTGACAACAGTGCAAAAATACTTGAATATACTCAGGAATGTCAACGACTTAATATAAATATTTTGCCACCAGATATAAATAAAAGTTTTTCTGATTTTACCGTTGAAGGCGATAATATCAGATATGGACTTTCTGCAATAAAAAATGTAGGTAAAAGCTTTGTTGAAATCCTTTGTCAAGAGAGAGAAGAAAGTGGCGATTTTAAAGGGTTTTATGATTTTTGTAAGAGAATGGCTAACAAAGATTTTAATAAGAGAGCAATTGAAAGTCTTATAAAAGTTGGAGCGTTTGACCAGTTCCCTCCAAATCGTCGTCAGTTATATAATAATTTTGAGCTTGTACAAAAAAGTATAATTCAAGAAGTAAAGAGTAATATAGAAGGACAGCTGGATTTGTTTGGTATGTCCAATGCTGTTTATGAGTCAAATGTAAAGGTGGAAAATGATTATACATTTCCGGAATGCTCAGAATTTGAATATTATGAACTTTTGAACTATGAAAAAACTCTTGCAGGCATATATTTATCGGGACATCCAATGGATAATTATAGAGAATATTCTAAAAATATATCCACCTGCAACATTTCTCAATTGACATCTGAAGGTAATACAGTGTACGATAATACAGTACAAACTATTGTTGCAACAATAACCAAATGCAGAAATCATACAACAAAGAAAAATGATATTATGTGCTTTGCAACAGTAGAGGATTTAACTGGTACGGTTGATGTAATTTTGTTTCCTAAGGTATTGGATTCAACTAATGCCAATATGTTGGAAAATGATGTTGTGATAGTTAAAGGCAGAGTGTCGTTAAAAGAAGACCAAGCCTCTATTGTTGCAGAAAATGTGTGGGATATTAACTCTGAAGATGCAAAGCAGATGCTTGCACAGAAAACAAACAAGGGTAGTGGATTATACATTAGATTTAAAAATAAGAATGTAAATATTCTTGGGAATGTAAAACAGGTTTTACAAGAATATTCTGGACAGATGCCAGTATATTTTTATTTTATGGAAGAAAAACAAAAAATGATTGCACCAGAAAAATTATGGGTGTATGAAAATATTGATATGTTTAACAAGCTGGAGCTTATTGCGGGTAAAGGTAATGTAGCATACAAAAAATAGAAAGGGAATAAGATATGAGCGAGATTAAAACAATCGGAGTCTTGACAAGTGGTGGAGACGCACCAGGTATGAATGCAGCTGTTAGAGCTGTTGTTCGTGCAGGGATTTATTACGGATTTAAAGTAAAAGGTATTATGCATGGATATAATGGACTTATTCAAGACAATGTTATTGATATGGACCTAAGAAGTGTATCTAACATTATTCAAAGAGGTGGTACAATGCTCTTTACAGCAAGATGTAAGGAGTTTACAACAGAAGAAGGTCAGCAGAAAGCATATGAAACATGTGTTAAACATGGTATTGATGCTTTGGTTGTAATTGGTGGCGATGGTTCATTTAAAGGTTGTCAGGCAATTGCAAAAAAAGGCATTAAATGTATCGGTATTCCTGGTACAATTGATAATGATATTTCTTGTAGTGACTATACAATTGGTTTTGATACAGCTCTTAACACTTCTTTACAAATGATTGACAGGCTTAGAGATACAGCTCGCAGTCACGAAAGATGCAGTGTTGTTGAAGTTATGGGTAGACACGCAGGATACATAGCATTAAATACTGCTATTGCAAATGGTGCTATGGCAGTAATCATTCCAGAGAGAGAATTTGATATTCAAAAAGATGTAATCGAAAAAATTATTGAAAGTCAGAAAATTGGTAAAAAGAATTTTCTTGTTGTTGTTGCTGAGGGTATCGGTGACGCAGCAGGTATGGCAAAAATTATCCAATATGCAACAGGTATTGAAACAAGAGCAACAATTCTTGGACATGTTCAAAGAGGTGGTTCACCAACATCAAGAGATAGACTTATTGCATCTCTTATGGGCTGCAAAGCAGTAGAACTTCTTAAAGATGGAGAATATAACCGTGTTGTAGCACTTAAAGAATATAAAATTGTAAGCTACGATATAGAAGAAGCATTGGCAATGAAAAAGACAATTGACCCTTACTTCCTCCATGTTGCTGATATTGTATCAATTTAACGATGATTATTTATAATGTAGTCTTTGCAAACCTTGCAAAGATAAAGGCTGTCCAAAGTTGGCAAAATATCTTTTTGCAGATGTTATAGGACTTAAATTAAAAAGAACTATAACATTGGCAGAAAGAGAAAAATGTGATTTTAGATTTAGCAGAAAATAATGTTAAAATTTAATAAATATTTACATGGCATGCATAGATAGAATAAGGTTGTGTATTTATAAAATTAAATTTAATATAAATGAAACAGGTATTAGATTTAGAATACACCAGATAAG
>JAHHUE010000059.1 GCA_020024155.1 Oscillospiraceae bacterium
CACCTGACTTTTAATCAGGGTGTCCGGAGTTCGAATCTCCGATAGCTCACCACAAAGCCGTCCAATAGGACGGCTTTTTTTGCATATATGACAACCTTGTAATATATAAAATAAAAGATATTGTTTTGCAGAAAAATATTTTTAAACAAAATAAAAATAGTATGAGAATGGGTACGCCCTATAAGGAAATTTTGAAAATACCAAAAATAAAAATGGAAGGTATCTGTTTTGATACCCTCCATTTTCTTTATAAAATGTCAGATTTATCGAAATTAGTCGAGCGTTCTATTATATTTATTATTCATACTCTGTTCGGATTATCAAATTTTCTGGTAAGTTAAAAATACTTTCCTTCAAAAATAAAGGATAGAAATACTCATCTTTTAGTCTGGTAAAATCCAACCATTCATATTTGTTAATATGTTTTTTCTCGCATTGTAAACTGATTTCCCTTTGCCAAAAGATTAGTATCCGTAATGTCCATTAAAAAATAAATACAAAGTTAATGATAGTGAAGCTGCTCAACATCCTCTGTGAAGAAAGCTTGATTTAACCATAATGGCCGATAATTCTTGGCACAATATCAAGTTATTCACGAATTTCTCTTAATACTGCTTCCTCGACAGTTTCACCCATTTTTACACGGCCAATGGGTAAATAAAAATAAGGCTACCTTTCATCGTGCATTTCCAGTATTTTATTATCAGAAATAATTATGGCACATACCCTATAATTAAATTTTTGATTATCGGTTTTGAAGGATATATCCATTTTCAAATATCTCCAATTTCAAAATTGCAAATAACCTATCTGTTAGAATAATTCGGATAGTTTTGATTGTCTATCAAGGCAAAATCTCCATACTGTATTGATTAGACTTTGCGTCCTCTTACTGAGCATACCGTTTTATTTTTTATCTTGAAAAATAAAATATTCTATATAAGTATTATATACTATAAATAAAATATAGTTAGCTATTAACTTTTTATCACATAATTATTTAATATTACTTATTAAATTTATTCAATTATATTTACGCCAAGACTTTTTATAACTTCAACAGAATATTTTTGCATATTGCCAATAGCAGCACAACTATCAAGATGGAGAGATATTTTTGCATTTTTAAAATATGTCTGGCAAAGAACTATATTGGATAAAACACAGATATTTGTTACAACTCCACAAAACTCAATTTCATCAGGTTCGCCACCAAAAGCCTCTTCAATTGCATTTACAATTTTATCACTGCCAAAACCGTCTTTTTCCAAAATAATAATGTTAGGTCTTATCTCTTCTTCAAATACTTTAAGTTCTCCAAAAAGATTATGACCTTCTGTCCCTTTTATGCAGTGCTCAACTGGCAGAAATTTGCCCTCTCTGGTATTAAGATAATTTTCTGTGTGAGTATCCTTAGTAAAAACCACGAGATTGCCGTCATTAACGTTTTTGGCGACAAGAGCGTATATATTACCTGCAATGCTTTCACTTTGATTGAAACCTAATGAGCCATCTACAAAATCATTTTGATAGTCAACAACAACTAAAACTTTTGACATATATATCCCTCTCTTTTTAAATTGTATTATAATATAGTTATAATATATCACACTGACGATATAAAAGTATATAGTTTTTGTATAACGTTTGCGATAAAAAAGAAAATATGGTACAGTTAAACAATAAGCATACTTCATAGAATGGAGGACACAGATGAATAGCAACTTGATTTATGAAAATTTAAAATACTTAAACCTGCTTTCAAAGGATTATCCAACAGTACAGCGTGCTGCAACAGAGATTATAAGTTTGGAGTCACAGCTTAAATTGCCAAAAAGTACAGAACTGTATATGAGTGATATTCATGGTGAATACGAGGCGTTTAACCATATTTTAAACAATGCGTCAGGTGTTATAAGAGAAAAAATAGATGTTGCTTTGGCAAAAGATACAACTTCGGAAGAAAATGCAGTTTATGCAAGTCTTATTTACTATCCAATTCAGAAACTTGATGAAATAAAAAATACAGTAAGCGATATGACACAGTGGTACAGAACAACAATATATCGTCTTATTGAAGTTTGCAGACATATAGCAAGTAAAAATACTCGTCAATGGGTGCGTCAAGCGATACCAAAAGGGTATGAATTTATTATAGACGAACTTTTGCACGCACATTTTGAAGACCATAACAAAGAGGCATATTATAATCAATTTATATCAGCTATTATCGATACAAATACTGCTGATGATTTTATTGTTGCAATTTCAGATGTTATAAAAAGACTTGCTGTACATAAATTACATATTGTAGGTGATATTTTTGACCGTGGAGCTAGACCGGATAAAATATTGGATAAGCTTATTAAACACCATTCAGTTGATATACAATGGGGCAATCACGATGTATTGTGGATGTGTGGTGCAACAGGTAACTATCTTGGTGTTGCAAGTGTTGTAAGAATATGTGCAGCATACAATAATCTTGAAGTTTTGGAATCAGGCTATGGTATAAATTTGCGTCCATTGGCTTTGTTTGCAGAAAAAGTATATGGAGATTGTCCTGCATTTATGCCAAAAGGGCTAAATCCTGATGATGAAGATGCAAAATTGGTTGCAAAGATACACAAAGCAATATCAATAATAATGTATAAATTACAGTGTCAGCTTATAAGAAGAAATCCCTGCTTTTTAATGGAAGACAAAGCACACTTATTACATATAAATTATAAAGACGGAACAATAGAAATAAACAGAAAGATATATAATCTTGTTGATAAGGATTTTCCTACCATTATATTAAAAGACCCTGCAAAACTTACAGATGAAGAATCAGAACTTATAAAGAAACTTTCAAGAAGTTTTATAGAGTGTGAAAAATTACAAGAGCATATAAGATTTTTATACTCAAAAGGTTCTGCCTATAAAGTTGAAAACGGAATGTTGATGTTTCATGGTGCAATACCTCTTAACGAGGACGGAAGTTTCAGAGAAGTATTTATTGACGGTAAACCCTATAAAGGTAAAGCTCTTATGGATTACTGTGATAAAATGGCTCGCATTGCATATTTTGGCGTTGACGGAACAAGAGAAAAAAGGCTGGGACAGGAACTGTTATGGTATATGTGGTGTGGAAAAAACAGTCCAATGTTTGGACGCAGTAATATGACAACATTTGAACATGTATTTTTAGATGTTCCGGAGCTTTCAGTTGAGAAAAAAGACCCATATTATGACCACTGGGAAGACAGTGTTGTGGCAGAAAAAATTCTTGCAGAGTTTGGTCTTGAAGGCCCTATGTGCCGTATTATAAATGGGCATGTGCCAATAAAAAGCAAAAACGGAGAAAGTCCAATAAAAGCAAATGGCAAAATAATTGTAATAGACGGTGGTTTTTGTCAGGCATATCACAGTAAAACAGGAATTGCAGGATATACAATGGTTTACTCATCAAGAGGGTTGTCACTGCGTGCACATCAGCCTTTTGAAAGCTTGGAAAAGGTTGTTTTGGAAAACAGCGACATTAAAAGCAAGGTTGATGTATTTGAAACTATGAAAAAAAGAATGCTTGTTGAAGATACAGACCACGGAAAGTTTGTAAAATCTGTGATAGCTGACCTTAAATTATTGATACAAGCTTATCAATTGGGTATAATAAAAGAACATAAAAACTAAAAGAGGTCTTATATTATGAAAAAAATAACCCGTACTGCATATTTGGCTGCAACCATATTTTTTGTGGTAAATGCCATTTCTGCAAGATTAAACTTTAACCCTTTATATCCGGGAACAGCATTTTTCTACTGTGTAATGCTCACAGTTTATGTTGCTATCTGGGTTATAAATAAAGCAGGTAAACTTATATTCAGAAAGTTGGATACAGGCTCAGTTGCAGTTGACTTTGAACGAAAAGCACCTTTTCCAAAATTTCCAATCTTTTTAGTTGTGGCAGCATGGGCTGCTTATGCAATTGTTACAGTTGGTTCAAGTGTTTTATTTAATGTTTCTGCATTTAGAGACCAGATGCCAGACTATCGTGTTGGTAATTTCAGCGAAGAAGTTCAAGTTATTGACGCAGAGAAAATTCCTATTGTTGATAAGGATTTAGCAAAGAAAATTGCAGAAAAGAAACTTGGTGAAAAACCATCTCTTGGCAGTCAGGTTGTTCTTGGAGAACCAACGGTTCAAACAGTTAAAGATGAGCTGGTATGGGTTATTCCGTTGCAACACTCAGGCTTTTTCAAATGGCTTACAAATATGAGCGGTACTCCTGGTTACATCGTTGTATCAGCAACAAACAGTCAAGATGTAAAATATGTTGATGATTATAAAATTAAATATCAGCCAAATGCTTATTTTTTAGATGACCTTACATTCCACACAAGATATACAGCTGCACCACTTACAGGTGTAACAGATTACAGCTTTGAGCTTGATGATGACGGTGTGCCTCACTGGGTTATCACAACTTACAAATATACAAGAGGTTTCTCACTTCCGGAGGCAACAGGTGCAATTATTATGGATGCACAGACTGGCGAAAGCACAAGATACGCTCTTGAAGATGTTCCATCATGGGTTGACCGTGTTCAGCCGGAAGAGTTTATACTTACACAGATAAATAATAAAGGTCGCTATGTTCATGGTATTTTTAACTTTTCAGATAAAGATAAATATCAAACAAGTCGTGGCGATATAGTTGTTTACAACAATGGCAGATGCTATCTCTTTACAGGTATAACCTCCGTTGGTTCTGATGAAAGCGCTATCGGATTTATTATGGTTGATATGGTTACAAAAGAACCTGTTATGTATCAAATGGCTGGTGCAACAGAATATGCAGCACAAAAGAGTGCCCAAGGTAAAGTTCAGCAGTATGGATACTATGCATCGTTCCCACTTATAATAAACTATGAGGGTACACCAACTTACTTTATGACACTTAAAGATGCAGATGGACTTATTAAACAGTATGCTTATGTATCTGTAAAAGACTTCCTTGTTGTTGGTACTGGCGAAAGTGTACAAGATGCAAAACTCAACTATGAAAAAGCACTTAGACAAAATCCAAGCTCTAACGAAGATTTGAATGACCAAAATCATTCAGAAATATCAGGTGTTGTATATAGAATAAATCAAGAAATTGTAGCAGGTGAAACAGTTTATCGTTTTATTCTTGAAGAAAGAAAGGATATTGTTTTTGAAGCTCGTGGAACTGTAAACGAAATGCTTTCACTTACAAAAGAAGGTGATAGTGTAAAAGTTAAGTTCAGAGAAAGTCTTGCACCAATTAAAGATGTTGTAATATTTGAAAATACTGGTTTTGCTGAAATTGAAAAATTTATAGACCACACTCCAATTGAAGAACCGGTGAATGAACATACAGAACAAAAGCCACAGGTATAATAAAGACTTAATAAGTTGATTATAAAAATAATAAGCAATGCATAAACCTTAAATGGTCTTGCATTGCTTATTTTATTGTAAAATATTTTAAAGATAAAAAGAGATGTAACCACTTGATTATATCTCTTTTATTGAGGAGTTAATATTATTTTATTGAAATTTTTGCTTTTCGTAGTGCCGGTACAATCATATAGTACAAAATTACAGAAACAACCATTGCAAGCAATGCGTTTATAAGACTTGTTGTACCTTTTGTAATAAGAACACCGGCAACTGTCTGCCATGGATTTTTTATTATAAGATATTCAAATATAAATGTTTTTCCAAGATAAAGAACAACATAACTTAATGAACCAATTACAGCGGCAACAATAACTTTAAACTTTGTTTTATCGCCTTTACTTAATATAAGTCCTGCAACATAAGCCATAGCAAATTTCATAATAAATGTTATCCAAAATTCTCGGGCATAGTTTGGGTCCATAAGGTCAAAAATTGCACCACCAATACCGGCAGCAAAACCACCTGACACCGGACCAAAAATTAAACCACCAAGAATACACATTACATTGCCAAGGTGAATTCTTGTAGGGCCAAGAGGTGTTGGAATTTTTGGCAGTTGCAAGTTATTTCCAACAAAAACCAGTGCAGCCATAACACCAATCATTGCTAAATCTTTTACAGTAAATTTCTTATTGTTCATAGTGGATACCTTCTTTTTGTAAACGATTATTTATAATTTAATTATACAGCATATTGGTATTAAATAAATATCCAAAAAAGAAAGTTTTTATATAACCAGATTTTTTCTGTTTTTTCTTCTTGCTCTTCGTACACGATTTATATGTCGTTCAAAATCACCATTATTTATAAGCTCAGAAAGTACATATTGCTCAAAAACCGGAACAGTACAAGAGTAAAATCCGATTTTTTTCTCAAATTCATAAAGTAAATCTGTTGGCAAAACCATATAACCAACCCTCATAGACGGAGCAATTGTTTCTGAAAATGTGTTAAGATATATAACAGGACAGTTTTTTGCAAGAGAGAAAACAGTATCATCATTTTTGGAGGAAACAGTTAGTTCGCTGTCGTAGTTGTCTTCTATAATATATCCGTTTCTTTTTTCAGCCCATCGTATATACTCATATCTTTTGGAAACAGTTGCAGTTATACCACTTGGAAAACTGTTAAAAGGGGTTATATGCAAAACAGTTGCGTTGGAATTTTCAAGCTCGGTTGTTTTAATTCCGTCATTGCCCATTTTTAACATCTGACATTCTATTCCATTTGAAGAATATACTTTGCGTATTTTATCATAAGACGGATTTTCAATGGCAAAAGTTCTGTCCTTACCTAAAAGTAAAGCAATTAAGCTATAAAGATATTCAGCACCAGCGCCAATAATTATTTGCTCAGGTTTTACATTGATTCCACAGGAACGCATAAGATAAGCCGATATTGCACTCTTTAATTGTGGACATCCATGATTTGGAGATTTCATTAAAATATGTTCTCCGTAGTCCATTAAAACTTTACGCATAGTTTTTGCCATAACAGAAAAAGGAAACTCACTTTTTGTGTTATGGTCATTGTTTTTTTTTGTTGGAATATTTACAGATATATTTTCTTGATTTGATAAGAAATCGCTTTCTTTATATATAACAAAATATCCACTTCTCTGTCTTGGCTCTATATAACCTTCATCACAAAGAATAGCATAAGCGTGTTGGGTTGTAATAACGCTTATGCCGATGTCATCGGATAAGGTTCTTTTGGAGGGAAGTTTTGTACCATAAGTGTATATGCCAGTTACAATATCTTTTTTCAGTTGCTCATATAATTGCATATAAGCTGTTTTACCAGATATTTCTGAAATATGATAATTCATTAGAATATATATTTCCTTTCAGTGTAAGAATTTAACGCATTATTTTTATTATATTATCTAAATAAATTTTTGCAAATAAAAATCCCCTTCTATAAAAATAGTAAGAGGATTTTAATATTATATTATCAATATTTCATTTTGTATAGGTCCAAAGAATTCAACTTTTTTGTCAGCAGAGATAAAAGCGTCAAATTCAAGGCGAACTCCATATTTTTCGTTATAGATACCAGGTTCTATTGAAAACATTGTTTTTGGAAGAAGAAAACGGTCATCATGTGTTTCAAAATCATCAAGGTTTGCGCCAACACCGTGACAGTTATGACCGATATTGTGGCCTGTTCTGTGCATAAGATATTTATCAAGATTTAAACTTTTGAAATAATCATACAAATATGCATCAACATCGCAACCCCTTATAAGTTGACCTTTATCAAGAGTGGATTGAATTAAATCAACTGCTTTTTTGCGTGCAGTATTAACTATATTAAATAGGTTTTCATACTCAGAGTCAATATTTTTGCCAACATTCATACACCAAGAAACATCATAATATATTGCATTATCATTAGGCAAACGACCGGAAATATCAATAATTATGCGACTGCCTTCTTTTATTTGTTTTGAACCTATTTTTTTAGGTTCATATCCAGGGTCACATGCGTGTTCATCAACACCAAAGAAAGGCGGACTGTCCATATAGATATTTTCACTATCTATAAGACTTTTCATTTTATTAAGCATATCCCATTCGTTAATATAATTTCCAGATGATACATTTTGGCGTATCCATTTAAAAGTATTATCTAGTATATGATGAATGATAATTCCGGCTTGACGATGAGATTCTACCTGCTCATCAGTAAGTACAGCACCAAAATGTTGAAGTAAATTTGCAGAAGAAACAAGCTGTATATCAAAGCTTTTTAAATATTCTATAAGTCCTGCATCCATAGAACTTGCAACAGGTACATTTCCGTTTGGAGAATACTGACAGGCAACCACCATACCTTTTGAAAAAATTCTGTTTAATGCCTCTTTTTGACCTTTTATTCCACTATATAATATAAGCTCCCCTTCAAGATGGTCAAGCAAAAGTGGCTCAATAGCTGAAAGAATTTTTATTGGATTGCCTTTTGCAGGAATATAATAAAACAGCCTTCTTGTACATTTTCTACTGCTAAGTTTCAAAAATTCATTTGTAATAAAATCGTGACCATGAAAATCAGAAAATAGCCAACCATCAAAATTATATTCATTTAAAATATTTTGTATTTTTTTAATGTCCATAAAAGTAAATTCCTGTTATCTTAAAATTCTTTTGTAGGCAGTAACTACTGGTTTATAAAGTATAGTAATACCAATAACAGTGAAAACTGCATTGATAATAGTTGCAGGTATGGAAGTTATTTCTGCCAAAAGAGCAGCTTTAAGTGTGCTGCCAAGAATTACAAGCTCTGCTGAGCTCCATATAAAGTCAAATACAATTGTAACAACACCATATAAAGCAGAGCATATAATTGCATAAATATATTCTTGCTTTTCGTCTTTTGCACGATTTTTTAAAGAGTTAAACACTGCTCCTACAACAAAGCATTTAAGTAATGTACATACAAAAACATTAGGAATTGCGTGTATAAATCCGTTTACAATATCAAATATTATAAGACCTGTAACACCGGCAACAGCAGATTTTTTTGAACCAAGGCAAATAATAGCCAGCATAACAAATATATGACCAAAATGAAGAAAAGGTGTTCCTACTGCGGCAGGCAGCGGAATGCGAAAAGATTGAATGCCAAGATAAATTATTGCAGCAAAAAAAGCAGTTGCAACTATTGATTTTGTAGATTTTGAGTGTGAGTTATTCATAATAAATCTCCTGTGGTTTATATTTGTGTAAAACACAAATTTACTTTTAACATTATATACCAATATTTGATAATAGTTAAATATCCAAAAACAAAAGATTTTATATAACCAGATTGGTGTAAGAAAACGATAATTAGTTAATTAGTAAAATACCTGTGTTATTTAATAACTATTAAAATTTTTAAATATATTAAATAATAAGGTTAAATTTAAAATACCGTATACATTAAACCTAATATTTTTTAACAAAAAAAGAGAACTGTTTAAAACAGTTCTCTTTGGTGCACCATCAGGGACTCGAACCCGGGACCCACTGATTAAGAGTCAGTTGCTCTACCAACTG
>JAHHUE010000006.1 GCA_020024155.1 Oscillospiraceae bacterium
CCTTTCGTACCCTTATGGATGTGGCTATCCTCTTCGTTTACCTCACAATCAAACACATAAAATATGTAATTTTATATATTATATTATTGATAAGTAAAAGCAATAGTAATATAATTGTGATAACATAGGAGGGTAATTATGAATACTTTTTACAAGACAAAATTGTGTAGCATTATGGCAGAAAATAATGTTGACGCAATGCTTATTGCTCCCGGAGAAGAATTGGAGTTTATACTTGGACATACAACACATATATGCGAGAGATTTCAAGCTTTGTTTATAAAGCAAAATGGAGATTATTTTTATGTTTGTAATTTACTTACAACAGATGAAATTTCTGAATATATGGACGGACATAAAGTTTATAGCTGGTTTGATGGCGACGGCTATATGCAAACTTTGAAAAAGGCATTGGAAGAAAATGACCTTGTTGGAAAAACAATAGCAGTAAACAGCACAGAAAGAGCGTTTATAATTCTTGATATTATGCAGAATAATGATGTTAAATTTATAAACGGAAAGCCACTTCTTGAAAAAATGAAAATCTGTAAAACAAAAGATGAAATTGAAAATCTTAAAATTGCAGCAAGGATTACAGATGAAACATACTATGAAATTCTTAAATTTGTAAAAGCAGGTATGCAGGAAAAAGATGTTATTGATTTTATAAAGTCAGAGTTTACAAGAAAAGGTGCAGATTTTGGCTTTGCAATTGTTGCCTGTGGAAAAAACTCGGCTTTGCCACATTACAATGATGATAAAAGTGTAATTCAGGAAAATGACATAGTTCTTTGCGACTTTGGTTGTATTTATAATGGACTTTGTGCCGATATGACAAGAACATTTTTTGTTGGCAGTGCCACAGAAGAGCAAAAGAAAATGTATGACTATGTGTTAAGAGGACAAATTGCCGGTGTTGAAAAAGCAGTTAGCGGAGCATTTGTCCCTGATATTGATAAGGTTACAAGAGATATTATTGCTGAAAGTGGTTATGGACATACATTTATGACAAGACTTGGACACGGTATTGGATATTCATTGCACGAAGCTCCGGATATAAAGCAGTCAAATCCAATGTATCTTGAACCAAATATGACATTCAGTATAGAACCGGGTATTTATCGTGTTGGAGAATTTGGTATACGCATAGAAGATATTGTGCTAACAACAGAAAACGGGAACGAAACTTTAAATAATTCAACAAAAGAGTTGATTATTGTTAATAACTAATTGAAAGTAAGTTAGTATAGTTAATATTATGCTGTAACAAAATATAAATTTTATAATGTGATTTTTGATTTATAGGGCAGATATATAACAAGAAAAAAAGAGTGTGTCGATTTTCGATACACTCTTTTTGATGACAGATAAATTATATTACTTATTTGGCATTAGAATTGCAATAATACTTTTTGATTATAAATTATATAATTTAGTAAATTTATCTTCAAGATAATCGGTGAAAACAGTTGGGTCAAATTTTTCGCCCAAAGCTTTTTCCAATAATTCAGATGGAGTAAACAAACTGCCATATTGCCAAATATGCTCTTTAAGCCAATTATTGATTGGTTCAAAGTCGCCTTTCTTTAAGCACTCTTTAACATTAACGGTTTCTTCCATTTTTTTGAGAAGTTGTACGCCATAAGCAGAGCCAAGTGCGTAAGATGGGAAATAACCGATATTACCACCAGACCAGTGACTATCCTGCAAAACACCTTCTTTATCGTTTGGAACATCAATTCCAAGGTATTCTTTATAAAGACGGTTCCATTCTTTTGGTAAATCGTGAACAGATAACTCATCTGCAAAAATGCGTTTTTCAAGCTCATAACGCACCATAATATGCAAGCAATATGTCAATTCGTCAGCCTCTGTTCTTATAAGGCTAGGCTGTGCTTTATTAACTGCTTTGTAAAGGTCTTCGGCAGTGTAGTTTTTCATCTGTTCTGGAAACAATTCTTTTACTTTTGGGAAAATAAGCTCAACATATTCACGGCTGCGACCAATAAGGTTTTCATAAAAACGGCTTTGGCTTTCGTGAATTCCCATACTTACGCCACCGTCAAGGGCAGTGTATGCGTATTCGTCTTTGGTGTTAAGGTCATAAAGTGCGTGGCCACCTTCGTGAATAACACTGTAAAGGGAAGATACGAAATTATCCTGATGATAGTTTGTTGTAATGCGTACATCGTGATGAGAACCAAAACTTATTGTAAATGGGTGTTCAGTTGTCAAAAGTCCACAATGGTCCATATCAATTTTCATAAGACGCATAAGGTAGTCACTAAGCTCTTTTTGTTTATAAACAGGAAAATCTCCATAAATACAACTATCATCAATTTGAGGTTTTTCTGATATTTTTTTTATAAGAGGAACAATTTTACTTCTTAAAGTTGCAAAAAATTCATCGCAACGAGCTTTATTAAGACCTGTTTCGTAGTTGTTAAGCCAGTAATCATAACTGTCCATTTCAGGAGCACACCACTTTGCGATTTTTTTATAGAAATCAAAAACTTTTTCCAAAACAGGTTCAAATAATGCAAAGTCATCTGTTTCTTTTGCTCTGTGCCAAACATCGTCAGCTTCAACCATAAGTTTTTGCAGTGCAACATATTCTTCAAGTGGTATTTTTTGCATATCACGAATATCTTTAAGCATAAGAAATACCATTCTTTGTTCTTCTTTGGAAAGAGAGTCCTTATTGCTGTCTAAAAATTCAAGAAGTTGGACAGTTTGTTCTCCGGTTGCAAGATTATAGCTTTCTTCTCCAAGAATAGATAATGTTTGACCACGATTTGCACTTGTCCCTTTTGGAGCAGTTGTAGCACCATCAAAAAAGATAAGTGCAGTTGCGTGATTATATGCTGCCATCTTTGCAGAAAGAGCATATAAGTCTTTTTTTGCTTGTTCAAGTGTCATATTTTATACACCTCCATTTTTATTATATAAATTTTGCGTTTGCGAATATACATAAAAGTATAAAAACACAAACGCATTTATTATTTCATTCAACTAAAAGTATAGGCTTTTTTCAGGGAATTTATCTTCCATTGTTACACGCACGCCAAGTTTTTTAAGTGTGGAAAGGTCACCTGTTCTAAGCATAGCTGATGAATGCAAGTCAGCACCACGCAATTTAGGCAACTGGTCCAAAGCCATAGCAACCATAGGGTTTGTTGCCATAGACACAGTGAGAGCCAAAAGCATATCATCAAGTTTTAATGCAGATGTTTTTGAACCAAGAACTTCTCTTTTAAGTTTAAGCATTGGCAAAAGAACATTTGCAGGAATAAGTTTAATGTCATCACGAATTCCACATAAATATTTTATTGCATTAAGTGTTGCACTGCTTGTTGCAGACATAATATCACTTGATTTACCTGTGATAATTGTACCGTCACGAAGCTCGTAAGCAACACTGTTAACACCACTTTGCTCTGCTTTTTCCAAAGCAGGCTTAACACATAATCTATTTTCAGAAGGAACAAGATTTAATTGGTTAAGTATGCTTTCCAGTTTTTCAACTGTTGTATGGCTTGTTTTGCCAAGTTTATAGTCACAAAGAGCAGTATAATATCTTGCAATAACTTCTTGGCCTGAAGCATATCTTGCTGCATCATCATCTGTTATTGCATAGCCAACCATATTTACGCCCATATCTGTTGGACTGCGATAGAAGTTTTCATCACCAGTGATTTTTGTAAGGATTGTTTTAACAATAGGGAAAGCCTCAACATCACGGTTGTAGTTAACAGTTGTCTGGTTGTATGCTTCAAGGTGGAAAGGGTCAATCATATTTACATCCATAAGGTCTGCTGTTGCAGCCTCATAAGCAAGATTAACCGGATGTTTTAAAGGCAAGTTCCAAATTGGGAAAGTTTCAAATTTAGCATAACCTGCCATAACACCACGTTTGTATTCGTGGTAAACCTGAGAAAGACAAACAGCAAGCTTACCACTTCCAGGGCCAGGTGCAGTAACTACAACAAGTGGTTTTGTTGTTTCAACAAATTCATTTTTACCATATCCGTCTTCACTAACAATTTTATTAACATCTGTTGGATAGTTTGGAATTATGTAATGACGATAACTTTTTATACCAAGATTATCCAATTTGCGTATAAAGTTATCAGCTGCTGTTTGATGATTATATTTTGTAAGGACAATGCTGTTTACAGATATGCCCATTGATTTGAACTCATCAATAAGACGCAGAATATCCATATCATAGCTGATGCCAAGGTCTGCTCTTATTTTTGTTTTTTCGATATCGTCAGCAGAAATGCAGAATATAATTTCTGCTTCATCTGCAAGAGATTGTAAAAGTTTAATTTTTGTGTCTGGCTTAAATCCAGGCAAAACTCTGGAAGCGTGAAAATCATCAAAAAGCTTGCCTCCAAATTCAAGATAAAGTTTACCGTCAAAACGGTTGATTCTCTCTTTTATTTCGTGAGATTGCTTTTCTATGTAAATATCATTGCTAAATGCTGTTTTTAACATTCCGTACACCTCCGTCAGTTCTAATTAAATATTAACATCTATATAGTTTATCACAATTTTTACATTGTTACAATTTTTATTTAAAAATTTGCCAATAAAATAATAAAAGATTATATTTCATAAATTTGGATAAGTTATACAAAAAAAGATATTGTCAGTATCATAAAAATGAATTTATGAAATATCGTTGAAATCTATTGACAGTAACATAGATAAAGAATAAAATGCACTTATTAAAAAATTATATCATAAAAAAGGAGATTTACTATGGCAAGATACGGATGTATGACTTGTGGTTGGATGTTTGATGAAGATGCAATTGATGAAGAACTGAATATTGAAGACGGAACTCTTTTTAAAGATTTACCAGCTGATTTTGAATGTCCAGAATGTGGTGCTGAAAAAGACGAGTTTGAAATAGCTGAATAATATATTAAACCAGTCTTTTTATAAGTCTGGTGTTATTTTTGATTAAACTTAGGTAATAAAAATGATAGCTAGGTTTATTGAAATTATTATGCAAAACAAAAAACTGATTTCACATATAATGTGAAATCAGTTTTTTTACTTTTTAATCTTTTCCCAATAAGCCTTTGCTGCTTGTTCGTTTTTATTTTCTCCAAAATGGTAATATTTTCTGTCTTTTATAACATCTGGCATATATTGCTGTTGCACCCAGTGATTTGGAAAATCGTGAGGATAAATATAATTTTTATCAATTGACAGATTTCTGTTTTCAAAACTTGCAGCATCTTTTAGATGAGGTGGGATATCTGAAAAATTACCACTTTTAACATCTGAAAAAGCAAGGTCTATTGCAACTTCATTACTGTTGGATTTTGGAGCAGTTGCAAGAAGAATAACTGCGTGTGCAAGTGGTATTCTTGCCTCCGGCATACCGGTTTGCAAAGCAATGTCGCAACAGGCTTTTACAATTGAAACAGCCTGTGGATAAGCAAGACCTATATCTTCACAAGCTATAACCTGCAATCTTCTTACAGCTGAGATAAGTCCGTCACCTTCAAGAATTCTGGCAAGATAGTGTAAAGCTGCGTTTTCATCAGAACCACGAATGGATTTTTGCAAGGCAGAAAGCAAATTGTAATGCACATCGCCTGAATTATCAAAACGGTTACTGCTTCTTTGGGTTACTTGTTTTGCCATTTTGTCTGTTATTATCAAAGTGTTGTTTTCATTTTTGGCAGCAGCCAGTAAAAGTTCAAGAGCGTTATAACATTTACGCATATCGCCACCACAACCGTATGACAATGTTTGCAAAGCATCATCATCTATATTAACAGATATATTATTTTCTGCTGAATATTTTTTTATGGCATTTTCGATGCCTTCTTTTATATCGGCTGCATTTAAAGGCTTGAACTCAAAGACTGTACATCTTGATAAAATAGCATTAAAAATTGCAAAATATGGGTTTTCTGTTGTAGATGCAATAAGCGTTACACTTCCATCTTCAATAACTTCAAGAAGTGATTGCTGTTGCTTTTTATTAAGATATTGTATTTCGTCAAGGTAAAGCAAAATACCGTTTTCAGTACCCAGTGTATTGATTTGAGATATAATGTCTTTTATATCACTTGTTGAACTTTGAGTACCATTTAACTTAAATAGTTTTTTTCCGGTCTTTTTTGCGACAATTGATGCAACAGTTGTTTTGCCAACACCTGACGGACCAAAAAAAATCATATTTTGCGAAACACCATTTTCAATAGCACGGCGAAAAACACTGTTTTCTGATAACAAGTGCTTTTGTCCACATACATCAGCTAGCTCTGTTGGTCTTATAGCAGCGGCAAGAGGTATACTCATATCAATCCCTCCAAAGTTTTAATTTCTTTTCGTCATAATGGCTTTTAAGGAAAAATGCAACTGAGTGCATCATAGCTCTATCCCAGAATGAAAAATCATGAACACCGTCCCATTCCATATATTTATATTCAGCAAGGTTAAGATTTATTGCAAAGTTATGGAAATTCTTGTTTTGCTTATAGATAAAGTGGTTGTTGTCTTGTTTTCCACAGCAGACAAATATACGGCATTGCTCTTCTGGTGGAAGTTTTGACATATCTTCTGCAAGTTTAAAAAGATTTGCAGAGTCTTTAAATTCCAAATTTTCACTAAATGCAGGTGAAAAAATTCTTTTGTAATCTTCGTTATCTTTTGCAGCTTCAAGCATTGCGCCCATATCTAAACAGCCTGAGAAAGAACCACAGGCACAATAAAGGTCTGGACGAGAAAGCCCAAGCAGCAGTGCGCCGTATCCACCCATTGAAAGCCCACATACATACCTGTGTTTTCTGTCTTGGGGAAGAACAAACATCTTGCTTAACAAATCAGGAAGTTCTTCTGTTATATATGTATAATAATTAAATCCACAAGCCATATCTTGATAGAAACTATATGGCGCATTAACATAAACTATGGCAAGGTGATTTTCCATAGCATATCTGTTGGCAGCAGTATAGTTTTGAAAATCTTCGTGACTTTGGCTTAAACCGGGAAGAAAATATATAACTCCTTTTGGAGGTCTTAAATGTCCGCTTGTACGGTCAGTAGGCAAAAATAAGCTGACTGGAACGCGTTGACTTAATGTTACAGAATATACAGAAGTATTTATAAATGACATTTTTTATCCCTCTTTTACTTAAATAATGATATATGATTATACTACACATACAGATATAAAACAATCAGCAGGTTTTTGTGACTTAGTATCTTGTTTTTATTATGTTTAAAATGATAAAATTATAATAGATATATTTGAAAGGACTTATAAATATGAAAACAAAGGCGCAGGCAGCAGAAATTGTAAATACTCTTGAAAGTTATTATCCTATTGCAGATTGCTTTCTGGACGCAGACGGTGCATGGCAGTTATTAGTGGCAGTGCGTTTATCAGCACAGTGTACAGACCTTAGAGTAAATGCAGTAACGCCTATATTATTTGAAAAATTTCCAACAATTTCTTCTCTTGCAGATGCAAACCCTTCTGAAATTGAGGCAATAGTTAAACCTTGTGGACTTGGAAAAAGCAAAGCCAAAGATATAAATTTATGTATGAAAATGCTTAGAGATGAGTTTAACAGTGTTGTTCCGGATAATATGGATGACCTATTAAAATTGCCGGGAGTAGGCAGAAAAAGCGCAAATCTTATTTTGGGAGATGTGTATCATCAACCTGCCATTGTTGCAGATACACACTGTATAAGACTTTCAAACAGACTTGGATTTATAAAAAATACTGAGCCTGTAAAGGTTGAAATGGCACTTAAAAAAGTTGTTGAACCATCAAAACAAAATGATTTTTGTCACAGACTGGTAGAGCACGGCAGAAATGTATGTACAGCAAGAAAAGCATATTGCGAAAAATGTGTGCTTAGTCCATATTGTAATTACAAAAAAAGCCTTGACAAAAAGGCAGAAAAAGCAAGTAAAAAATAAAATTTTATATATAAAACCGTAAAGATTAAATTACCATAAAAAATTATTTTAGCCACACAGAATTTTTTAAATAAGTTATATAAACGGCAATGTGAATAACATAATTTTATAGTGCAATGTTTTAAGATTATTACATAATAAAATCAAAAAGTTGTTATATAAAATTTTTTAAAGAGAGTGATATTATGAATTATTTTTGGCTCGTTATTTTGATGGTGATAAGTTTATTGATGATAACAAAGCCTAAACTTCTGTGGAAAATAGAAAATATTTTTACAGTAAAATGCGGAGAGCCAACAGATATTTATCTTAATGGTTTAAGACTTGGAGGAGCTTTTTCTTTATTAGTTCAGTGGTAATTCTTATTTATAGTATTGTAAAAGCATAGATTTTATTTAACAACAAATTTTTGTAAAATTATATATAAAGAAAATGGAGTATATCAGTTGATATACTCCATTTTTATTATCTACAATATAACATCTACAAATTTGTTTGCAGTAATACTGTCACTGGTAACAATGCATTCAAGAGCCATTATTTCAACGCCCTTTGATTTTGCGTTTCTCAAAGCTTGTGCAAACTGTGGGTGTGTTTTTACATTAGGGGTGAAATACTTTACATCACTCATCTGAATTATAAAAAACAGATATGCTTTATAACCATTTTCAACACATTCACATAACTCTTGAATATGTTTTACACCTCTTTCAGTTGGTGCGTCAGGAAATAACACAACTCCGTTTTCTTCAAGAGTTACACCTTTAATTTCAACAAATATTTTATCGGTTTTTGTTTCAATATAAAAATCAAAACGACTGTTTCCAAAAGTGGTTTCCGGTTTTATAAGAGTTACATCTTTGAAAAAACCACTGTTTTCAACCCATTCGCCAAAAACTTTATTTGGTATTTGACTGTCCATATTTATAAGACGATTACCTTTATAAACACTTATCAAATCGTATTTTGTTTTTCTTTGAGGGTTGTCGCTTTGCCATAAGAAAATATCTGCATTATCTGTAAGTAATTCTCTGCAACGACCAGTATTTTTTACATGTGCAACTTCTGTTTTGCCGTCCACCATAACATTTGCGATAAAACGGTTTGGACGGCTTATAAATTTTGCTTTTATTATATTTGTATACTTCATATTTATTTTGATTTATTGAGTTTTGTTTTTATAAATTTTGTTGCTTGTATAAGAGCTGTAATATAAGCATATAAAGCAATACAGTCAAATGTAGAAACAGCTCCAAATAAATATTCTCTTACAATAGGTGTTGCGATAACACCAGGGATTATGCCACAAATTATAAATATAAGAGGTATTGGCAGAAACATAAGAAATCTTCTAATAGATGATTTTCTAATACCAGCAGGAAGTCTTTTAATATGCATAACCATAAATACAGCAAGTAAAATGGTTATTATATGGCTTGTAAGTTTTACATAATAATATCTGCCGTCATTAAGAAAAATATTTATAACTGAAAATTTTACACTGTTAAAAAGTGCTGTAAAGCCTTTTTTTATGTATGAACCTATAAAGAAAGCAGGATGTGAAGCAATTGCGTTAAAATAAGCTTTTTTAACTGCCTTGATGTATGCAGGACTTTCTATACCTATATAATATCCTTCTTTAACATTATAGAGTAAATCTTCTCTGTCTATATAACCGTATCCGTCAGCATATTCAAGCCCCAGTGGGTTTTCTTCCCAACCAAGACCGATATACATAGAGTGCCAAGGACCTTTAATTGGAAGGCTCTCAGGCTGATGAGTTGCAGATTGATAAATGTTTGGAATGGTAGATGTGAAAAATCCGTTTGCAAAAACTGTTAGAAAACAGATACATAATCCGATAATAACAGGTTTAATATTTTTTTCTTTTATAGCAGGGTAAATAAGTTTAACAACCATAAGAATAATAAGGCTGATTATAACAGCAAGACCTGCATTTGCACGGAAAACATTTCCAACACCAATTACACCAAGCAACAAAGTTATCCAAATCCAGTTGGATTTTTTCCATTTGTCACGGAATAAGAAATAGAGTATAGGCAAGCTTAAATATGTTGTCCAACCACCAATCCAGTAACTGTCGCTTAAAAGGTATAGACTGAATGGATTGTATAGTTTGAAAAACAGTATACTGAGTATAGATACATAAACATTACCAGTAATTTTATAAAAAATAGAAGGGAATAATGCTATACAAGACCACACCATAACTAACTGAGTATAGAAAAATGTGTACATTGTATCAAAACCGGCAAAAACACCTAGATGTGATAAATAAAAATACATACTTGCGTTATGGTCATATAAACGATGCAAACCGGTGTAAAGACCTGTTTTTCGCATTTCGTTCATAAATAAGTCAAGCCACTCAACCCTTAAAGACATATAGTAGTCTTCAAGATATCCCAAAGGATGTGCCATTCTTGTTGTTTTTACAAGAATATAACTAAATACACAACCATAAAGAATTAGCAACAAATATGTAAGCTGAGTTTTATATTTGAAACTTTCTCGTGGTTTCAATTTTACTATATCATTCATAGAATATTCTCCATAGATAATAACTGATTAAATTATTTTTGTTGTCCAGTCTTCAAGGTTCCATATATCTGTAACAATATCCTGATAAAATTCAGGCTCGTGGCTTACAAGAATAACAGTGCCTTTAAAATCTTTAATCGCTTTTGCAAGAGATTCTTTTGCCTGTATATCAAGGTGGTTTGTAGGCTCGTCAAGAACAAGAAGGTTCATAGCTTTTAGCATTATTGCACAAAGACGAACTTTTGCGTTTTCACCACCGGAAAGAACTTTACACTGTGTTTCAATATGCTGTGTTGTAAGCCCACATTTTGCCAAAACTCCACGAACAGCGGGGTTTGTCATTGATGGGTACATATCCCATATTTCATATAAAGCTGTTTTGTTTGATGCAATATGTTCCTGTTCAAAATATGCAGGTTCAGCGTAAAAGTCAAGCTCAACAGAACCACTGTATGCAGGGATAATTCCAAGCATTGTTTTTAAAAGAGTTGATTTGCCAAGACCATTTACACCTTTAATTGCAATTTTTTGTCCCCTTTCCACCACAAAATTTACAGGGCGTGTAAGTGGACTGTCATATCCAAGAACAAGGTCTTTGCCCTCAACAACAATTTTGCCGGGAGCACGTGAATACTGAAACTCAAAGGTTGGTTTTGGCTTTTCTTTTGCAAGTTCAATAATTTCCATTTTATCAAGTTTTTTCTGTCTTGATTTTGCCATATTACTTGTTGCAACTCTTGCTTTGTTTCTTGCGATAAAATCTTCAAGATGAGCAATTTCTTTTTGTTGCTTTTCGTATGCTTGTTCAAGCTGACGCTTTTTAAGTTCATACATAGCCATAAATTCATTGTAGTTGCCTTTGTATCTTGTCAATACTGCGTTTTCAATATGATAGATAACATTAGTAACAGCATTTAGAAACGGAACATCGTGGCTTACAAGCATAAATGCATTTTCATAGTTTTGCAAGAATGTTGTCAGCCAGCGAATATGGTTTTCATCAAGGTGGTTTGTAGGCTCGTCAAGAATGAGAATTGTAGGGTTTTCCAAAAGAAGCTTTGTAAGTAAAACTTTTGTTCTTTGTCCACCACTTAATTCTGTTACATCTCTGTTTAAACCTATTTCTCCAAGACCAAGACCGTTTGAGTATTCTTCTATTTTGGAATCTATTGTATAAAAACCACTGTGGTCAAGAATATCTTGAATATCCCCAACATCTTCCATAAGCTGTGCCATTTCATCATCAGAACAATCAGCCATTTTGTTATACATTTCAAGCATATCGGCTTCAAGTTCATACATATGCTTAAAAGCACCTCTGAGAACATCACGGATAGTTTGTCCTTTTTCCAAAACAGAGTGCTGGTCAAGATATCCAACAGTAGCTCTTTTTGCCCAAGTTACTGTGCCTTCATCAGCAGGTGTTTTACCAGTAATAATATTTAAAAATGTTGTTTTGCCTTCACCATTTGCACCAACAAGACCTATATGTTCACCTTTTTTCATACGGAATGATGCGTTATCTAATATTTGTCTTTCACCATATCCGTGAGTAACATTTTGTACATTTAACATTGTAATAAACCTTTCTTTGTAAAAAATTAGGTAACTAAATAATTTTATCATATAAACAAGCCCAATATCAAGGACAATAAAATACCATAGGCTAATGTTTAATTACCATATAAAAAGTTGCAGTTAAGACGATAAATATGTTACAATAGCAAAGTTAAGAACAAATAAAAATATTATTTTCTGAGGTGAAAATGAAGGTTATTGTAATAGGCGGTGGCGCAGCAGGTCTTTTTTGCGCAGGCTTTATGACAGATAGTAACAATGTGACCATTATTGAACACATGGATGAATGTGGCAAAAAATTGCTTGTTACCGGTAAGGGACGCTGTAATGTAACTAACGACAGTGACGAAGAAACAATACTTAAAAATATACGCACAAACCCCAAATTTATGTTTTCATCTGTTTATCAGTTTCCACCTGCAAAGGTTATGGAATTTTTTGAATATATGGGTGTACCACTTAAAACAGAAAGAGGCAGAAGAGTTTTTCCAGTAAGCGATAGTGCTATGGACATTAAAAAAGCTTTGGAAAGACATTGCAAAAATGCAAAAATTATTCACGATGATGTTGAAAAACTTATCATAGAAGAAAACACAGTAAAAGGTGTTGTGCTTAAAAGCGGAAAACAGCTTTTTGCTGATAAAGTTATTGTTGCAACCGGTGGTTTATCTTATAAAAAAACAGGTTCAACAGGTGACGGATACCGTTTTGCAAGACAAGCAGGGCATACTGTTGTAACTCCTACTGCAAGTCTTGTTCCACTTGTGGAAAACGGAAGTATGTGCAAAGAGATGATGGGATTATCACTTAAAAATGTAAATCTTTCTCTTGTGTACAAAAATAAAAAAGTTTTCAGTGAGCAAGGCGAAATGCTGTTTACTCATTTTGGAATATCAGGGCCGTTGGTTTTGTCAGCTTCCTGCCATATAAAAGACAAAGAAATTCAGCAATATAAAGCTGTTATAGATTTAAAACCGGCTTTGACAAACGAAGTTTTGTATAAACGTATTTGTGATGACTTTGAAAAGCTTCACAGCAAAAAAGCGGTAAACAGTCTTGAATGGCTTTTGCCAAAATCTATGATACCTGTAATGCTTAAAGTATGGGGGATAGATACAGAAAAATCCGTAAATCAGATAACAAGACCTGAAAGACTGAAACTGGTGGAACTGCTTAAAAACTTTGAAATTCCACTTAACTCAAAATATAAACTTGATATTGCAGTTATAACATCAGGGGGTGTAAGTGTAAAAGAAATTAACCCAAAAACAATGCAGTCTAAAATTTGTGACGGACTTTATTTTATTGGTGAGGTTTTGGATGTTGATGCATACACCGGTGGTTATAATCTTCAAATAGCATTTAGTACAGCTTATGCTGCTGCTAAATCAATAAATGAAATGTAAAAGGAAATTGTTATGAAAAATTATCGTATAGCATTGGATGGTCCATCAGGTGCCGGAAAAAGCACAATAGCAAAAAGACTTTCAGCAGAACTTGGATTTGTATATGTTGATACAGGTGCGATGTATCGCACAATAGGTCTATACTGTTTGCAGAACAATATAGATACAGCAGATGAACAAAAAGTAAGCTCTGTTTTGCCAAAAATTAAGATTGAGCTTAAATATGTGGACGGAGAACAGAGAATTATTCTTAATGGAGCAGATGTTTCAAGCGAAATACGTATGAACGAAGTTTCAATGGCTGCAAGTAAGGTTTCTGCATATAAAGAAGTCAGAAAATTTTTGCTTGATGCTCAGAGAAATGTGGCAAAAGAACAAAGTGTTATTATGGACGGCAGAGATATTGGTACAGTTGTTTTGCCGGATGCAGAAATAAAAATATTTATTGTTGGAGATGCCACTGTAAGAGCAAAAAGAAGACATAAAGAGCTTTTGGAAAAGGGGCAGAATATATCTTTACAGGAAGTGTTGGAAGATATTATCACCCGTGACCACAATGATACAAACCGTGCAGAATCTCCTCTTGCTCAGGCTGATGATGCAATTTTGCTTGATACAACATATAAAAACTTTGAACAGGCTTATGCATCTGTTTTGGAAATTGTAAAAAGTAAAATGTCGTAATAAAAAGTTAAGGAATATAAGAAATGTTTTATGTTATAATGTTTTGCCTTGTAAGTGTTGCTTTTAGAATTATTTTTAATATCAAAGTTACAGGCAAAGAAATAATTGATATGTATAAATCAAACGGCAGACCTTATGTGATTTGCTCAAACCATATTTCTATGCTTGACCCTATTTTTATAGTTATAGCAAGGGGCAAAGGGCGAAAGCTTTCAATTTTGGGTAAGGCAGAGCTGTTTAAAAACCCTATACTTTCGTGGATGTTTACTCATGTTGGTGTTATTCCTGTTGAAAGAGGTAAAGGGGACAAGGGCGTTATTGAAAAAGCTATGAACGATGTGAAAAATGGTTCAGGTATGCTTATTTTCCCAGAAGGTACAAGAAGTGGCTCAAATGAAATGGGCAAACTTAAAAGTGGTGCATTTATGATTGCAGCCGGCACAAGTGCCGATATTATACCTTGCCGTATTGTATACGATACAAAAAACGGTGATGCAAAATTATTTGGAAAAGTTGTTATCAATTTCGGAAAACCTCTTACAATAGAAGAAACCAAACTTGATAACGGCAGCCGTCAGCAGTTGAGAGAAACAAAGGTTATGCTTGAAAATAGCCTTAATAATCTTTTGGAGGCATACTATGAACATAACTAAGGCAAAAACAGCAGGTTTCTGTTTTGGTGTTAAAAGAGCAGTTGACCTTACATATAATTTGGCAAGAGAAGGCAAAAAAGTTGCAACACTTGGAGAACTTATCCACAATAAACAGCTTGTTGCAGATTTGGAGAAAAATGGTGTTATAACACTTGAAAATACTCAAATTCCACAAGGGTACGAAGTTGTGATACGCAGCCACGGAATACAGAAAAATATATACGATGAACTGAAAGCACTTGGCATTGTAACACATGATGCAACCTGCCCTTATGTTAAAAAAATACATAACCTTGCAGAGAAGATTGCTTTGGAAGGTAGAACAATGTTGGTTGCCGGAGATGCAAATCACCCAGAAGTTCAAGGAATTGTGAGCTATTGCAGCACAGAAGTTGTTGTTTTTAAAGACCCAGAAGAGCTTGAAAAGTGGCTAAATTTGGATAAAAATGCCAATAAACCCCTTGCCATAGTCGCTCAAACGACATATATACTCAAAAAATGGCAAGAAAGTTTAAATATCGCAAAAAAACTATGTACAAACTGCGAAATATTTGATACAATATGTAGAGCAACACAGGAAAGACAAGCAGAGGCAGAAACTTTGGCTAAAAAGAATGATGCAATGGTTGTTATTGGTGGCAGACATTCGTCAAACACACAAAAGCTTGTTGATGTGTGCAGAGCTTATTGCAAGACAATAAGTGTTGAAACTGGTAAGGAGCTCTCACCGGAGCTTTTTATAAATATTCAAAATGTGGGCGTCACAGCAGGTGCAAGCACCCCGGCGTTCATAATTCAGGAGGTACTTAATAACATGAGCGATATGAATCGTGACTTAGAAATGGACTTTGGAGCGATGCTCGCAGAATTTGAAGGTTCTGAAGTAAAACTTCACAGAAATGCTGTTGTGAGCGCAGTTGTAGAAAGCGTTACAGCAAAGGAAGTTATCGTTTCCATTCCAAACTGTCGCTACACTGGTACAGTTAAAGCTAGTGAATTTAGCGCAGACCCAAGTGCAAGACTTGAAGATTTAGTGAAGAAAGGTGACGAGCTTAACCTCATCGTTATTAAAACTGACGACAATGCAGGCGAAGTACAGCTCTCTAAAAAGAGACTTGACGAACGCGAAGGCGAAGGCGTGGTTGAAGCTGCTGCACAATCTGGTGAAGTTCTCACAGCAACAATCACAGAAGCAGTAAACGGTGGTCTCGTTGCATTTGTTAAAGGTGTTAGAGTATTTATTCCAAGATCTCTTGCAACTGGCAGAAACGAAAATCTTGAAGACCTTGTTAAAACAAAACAAGACATCAAAATCATTGAATGCACAAGAGATGGCGGTAGAAGAAAAGTTATCGGTTCCATCAAAGCAGTTAAAGATGCTGCAAACAATGAACTCAGAGAAAAATTCTGGGCAGAAGTTGAAGAAGGCAAACACTACACAGGTACAGTTAAATCCCTTACAAGATACGGCGCATTTGTTGATATCGGTGGTGTTGACGGTCTTGTTCATCTCTCAGAAATCACATGGGAAAAAATCAAACACCCAGCAGAAGTTCTCACAGTTGGCCAGACAATCGATGTATATGTAAAATCTTTGGATAGAGAAACAGGCAAAGTTAGCCTTGGTCATAAAAAAGAAGAAGATAATCCATGGGCAAAATTTGAAACAGAATACCCATTGGGTACAATCTTCACAGCAAAAGTTGTTTCCATCACAAAATTTGGTGCTTTTGTAAAAATTCTTCCAGGTGTTGATGGTCTTGTTCACATCTCTGAAATTTCTTATGACAGAGTTGAAGATCCAAACACAGTTCTTAAAGTTGGTCAGGAAGTTGAAGTTAAACTTATCGGCGTTGACCTTGACGCAAAACGTGTAAGTCTTTCTATCAAACAGACAAAAGAAGCTCCAGTTAAAGAAGAAACAGAAGAAACAGCTGAATAATTCTAATAAATTTAGTGTCTTTATGCTTTTGTGTAAAGACACTTTTTTATGCTTTAAATACAGTAAATAAATGTTAGTAAATAAAATTGACGATATTAACAAGAAATAGAAAGAACTATACTTGAACAACTTACGGAATGGTTTGGGATTGAGCCATCAAGGTAAAAATATATAAAAGACAGTAAGCAACAATCATTTTTTGCGATATTTAATAATGATAAATCTATTTCATTTTGTGTCTAAAAGAAACTGGTAAAGATACGGTGGAGATTGATGCTATGGGAGTGATTAAAGAATATAATCATAAAGGTGTTAGCAAAACTTTGTTTTGAAAGCTAGATAATTTGCAACTAAGGAGGGTATTTTTTATATAGATTAAAACAGTTTAGATGGGAAAATATGATGACTATGATAAAACAACCAATTTTTATATAAATCTTGTATTTAAAGAATGTGAGTTTTTTTCCTGCACTGTGGGACTAATGAAATCTTTGTCAAATTTATGTAATGTCTTTGAATTAACAAAATAATATAAATATGTTATTTGTTTACAATATTTTTTTTTAGTGATATACTTGTATAGAATAATATAAAATAAAAGGGTATATTTATGAATAATATATTATATATAGTAATTCCTTGTTACAATGAAGAAGAAGTGTTGCCAATTACTGCACCTATTTTCTTAAATAAAATAGAAATACTTATACAAAAAGGTCTTTGCAGTGAAAAATCAAAAGTTCTTTTTGTGAATGATGGCTCAAAAGATAGAACTTGGGATATAATAGAAAATCTTTCAAAAGAAAATAATCGTTTTCAAGGATTATCACTTTCAAGAAACCGTGGACATCAAAATGCTTTGTTTGCAGGGCTTATGTATGCAAAAGACAGAGCTGATGTGACAATTTCCATAGACTGTGACGGACAAGACGACATAAACGCAATGGACGAGTTTATGGAGCAGTATTATGATGGTTGTGATGTTGTATATGGAGTAAGAAGTAAAAGAGAAACAGATACTTTCTTTAAAAGATTTACAGCCGAAGGTTTTTATAAATTTATGCGTATGATGGGTGCTGACATAGTGTTTAATCACGCAGATTATCGTTTGATGTCCAAAAGAGCATTGGAAGGCTTGGCACAGTTTAAAGAAGTTAACTTGTTCTTGCGTGGTACAGTTCCACTTGTTGGATATAAGTCAACATCTGTATACTATGAAAGAAATGAAAGAATAGCAGGCGAAAGTCACTATCCATTTTCAAAAATGCTTAATCTTGCACTTAACGGCATAACAAGCTTATCCGTTGAGCCACTTAGATATATAACCAAAATAGGTTTTATAATGTCTATACTCAGCGTATTGGTTATTATATATGCAGTAGTAACAAGATTTTTTGGGTTTACTGTTGCCGGTTGGACAAGCCTTCTTGGTGTTATGGCACTTATTGGTGGTATTCAGCTTTTTTGTCTTGGAATAATTGGGGAGTATATTGGTAAAATATATTCCGAAGTAAAACAAAGACCAAAATATATTATTGAAAAAATAACAGAAGATAAATAAAAATCAGCCTTTATGGCTGATTTTTTTTATTGTGCAAAAATTTATTAAAATTCTATAATTTTAAATATAAGCATAAAATAATAACGGATATATCATTTTTTTAGTTTAATAATTTATAAATTATACATACAATTTTTTTTCATGAGTGATATTATATATAAAGAGTATGATTATTATATTTAACGATAAAAAGATTATAAAATATAAGGAGAAAAAATGAAAAAAAGAAATACCATAACCGGAATTATAACGGTAATTGCAATGTTTTTAGTGCTGTCTATTGCAATTGGAGTGATTTATTCTGTAAAGCAGACAAATGCAAGTATAGATGAAGACAATAGTTCATCTGTACAAAATGAAACACCAGATGAAAAAGAAAATGAAATAAAACCAGAGCCAACTGATTTTGATACATATAAAGCAATGTGGATAAGCTATCTTGAATTTGAAAACATTGATTTTTCAAGCGAGCAAAGTTTTGTAAATGATATTACAAAAATATTTAATAACTGCAAAGAAATGGGACTTAATACAGTTATTGTACAGGTAAGACCATTTGGCGATGCTTTATATAATTCAAAAATTTTCCCTACAAGCCATATTATAACAGGCAAACAAGGGGATGAGCTTAAATATGACCCACTTGAAAAAATGGTTAGCATAGCTCATTCAAACGGACTTAGAATAGAAGCATGGGTAAATCCATACAGAGTTAAACTAAGCAGCAATAAACCGTCCAATTTGGCAGATAATAACCCTGCAAATGATGAAAGTCTTGTGTTTGAAGTAAATGGTGGTGTTTACTATAACCCTGCCCTCAGTAAAGTTCAGGATTTAGTTGTTTCAGGTGTGGAGGAAATAGTAAAAAATTATGATGTTGACGGTATACATCTTGATGATTATTTCTATCCAACAACAGATTTATCTATTGATAAGCCATATTATGAGATGGTTAACTCCAATATATCACAAGAGGATTGGAGGAGAGAAAATGTAAATACGTTGGTTAAAAAATTATATTCTGCAATTAAAAAAATAGATAGTACAGTTACATTTGGTATAAGTCCACAAGGCAATAATGATAATAACTATAATATGCAATATAGTGATGTTAATTTATGGCTTAAAGAAAGTGGATATGTAGATTATATTATGCCACAATTGTATTGGGGATTTAATTATCTTACATCTTCTGGAAGAACAGATTATCAATTTGAAAACTTGTCAAAACAGTGGGAAGCTTATCCACGAGCTGATAGCGTTAAACTGTATATAGGACTTGGTGCATATAGAATTGGTGCAGGTGACGGTGGTTCAAATGACCAAAGTGAGTGGGAAAGCGGAGAAAATCTTGCAAAGCAAGTTCAAATGTTAAACTCAATAGATGGTATAAGTGGATTTGCGTTATATAGATACGATAATCTATTTAACAACGGAGAATACAGTCAGCTTGCTCAAAAAGAAGTTGAAAGCTTAAAAAATACTTTAAAATAAAGTACAAAAAAAGCTAATCGAATTTCGATTAGCTTTTTATTTTTATGGATTTTTTACATCGCTATTTTGTTCAACATCTTGAACAGCACCACTTATTGACAATGTGCTTAACATACTGCTGTCAATTATAGCAACATAACTTTTACCTGTGTTAACTTCAATAACATTTCCGTCTTTATCTTTTATGACAATCGGATTTTCAGGCAATCCTTTTGTCCAAGTTATAGGAATATATTTGCCACCATAGAAATAATATCCATCGCCTTGTGATAAATCAAAGTTTGTACACAATCCGTCTGGATAAAGAGAAACAGTTGTGTTCAAAAGAAAGAAGTTATCAAAACTTACTTGATTGCCGGTTTCTTTATCAAGTTGAGGTGCACCAAAACAGTCTTTGTAATATTTTCCGTCATTAGCATTATAGTGCATTGCGGTGTCAGCATAATCAGAAAAACGGAATGAAATTTCTGTTGCATCTTCCCCGTCTTTAAGTTCTACTTTACCTTTTTTGTGGTCAACAAAGTTGAATGCCGGATAAAGGTTACCAGTTGTGTTTATGGAGGATGCTGTTATACCGTCTTGTATAAGGTTTGATTTTGTGTACCAACAATGCTCATAAGGACGATATGCAGATTGAGCTTTGTCAAAGTCAAAGCTTGTAACACCAAGATAAAGACCATCAATATCTTGATAATGATAAAAATTAAGCATATCATTTGCGTAGATACTTGTACCAATATGGACATAAATTGCATTAAGTGGCAGTACAAACTGGACAAACTGGTCACGAGCACTTCTTACCGGACCTGCAATTGCAATATCGGATAAGTTTGAATAAACTGCCATAAGGCGAGTTATACCACCTTCTGTAACCATTTCATAAATGATGTCAGCTGATTCCAAACCGGATTGTGGCAATGCAAGTTTATGATTATCAATCATAACAGCCACAGGTCTGTTGGATTTGGTTTCATTATCAGCAAAAGGTTCACCAGTGATATAATTGAACTCTCTTTTTTCAACATCCACAGATTGTTGAACATTAGAATTACTGTTGCTGGAATTATCATCTTTTGGGCCACAAGCAACCATAGCCATAGAAAGAGATAATGCTAATAAGATTGAAATAAACTTTTTAATAATAAACACATCCTTTGCTGATTATTCTTTACCAAGAAGGGAAGCAACGCCCAAACCTGCAAAAAAAGTAACTGCTGTTGCAATAAATGCAGAAAATGGAATTGTTCCAGAGTAAGAGCCAAAAGCGATAGGGTCAAGGAAAATGCCAACTAATGAACCTAAGATAAGACCAAGAATAATATAGTAAGTTTGAGTATGATATTTATTCATAACAAATTCTATAAATCTTGAAATAATAATTGCACCAAGTATAACACCTACACCAAGAGGAATGCAGAATTTAAGGATACTTGCAAGAATGTTGAAATCCCAAGTAACCAAAAAGTCTTTAACAAGAGCAACATAGCCAATAACTACATTATATAATCCGAGTAGAACAAGCATAAATGAGCCTGAAACACCAGGTATAATCATTGCAGCAGAAGCAATTGCGCCACCAATTAAGGCTTTTATCATAAGACCTACGGATACATCACCAACAATAGAATCAGCGCTTTCAGGTGCTTTGATTGTTGCAAGTAAAATTACAATTGCAAGTGAAATAATAGTATATATTATGTAGTTTGCATTAGTTTTTCCTGCTGGGCGTTTGCTTTTAGCAATGTTGTAAATAAGGGGAAGACTGCCTGCAACCAAACCTGCAAAAAAACCACAAGTTGGCAAAGAGTAGTTTTCAAGGCAATAGTTAATTAAAACTGAAAATGCCAAAATACCAAAGCCTGCACCTAAAAGCAATGGCAATAAAAACATAATATGTTTTTTTACATTTGAGGTAAAATGATTTATAGCCTCAATAAGTCTGTCAAATATGTGCAAAACAACAGCAATTGTGCCACCACTTACACCAGGAATAACATTTGCAATACCTACAATAATCCCTTTGAAAAATAAAAATAAAAAATCCATGCTATATTTCCTTTAATAAGTATTTTATATAAAATATTATAACACAAATTAAATTTATCACAAGAGAATAATATCTGAAAAAACAGTCGATTTGATGAATTAACCATTAATAAAAAGTTAATATAAAATATTAAAAGTTAATAAAAATTAATATTTGTAAAATAATAGTTTTTATACTTTACAAAATATAATTAAGAGAGTAATATAATGATTGAATATTGTGTGATTGAGATTGAGTAATTTGTTTTCACATAATGTCACATAATATATTAAAATATTCGGAGAAAATTATGAAAAAATTTTTATCGTTATTGATGGCAATGACACTTTGTTTTTCTCTTGTTGCCTGTGGAGACAAAGAAAATGGTGGAAATGTTGAACAGCCATCTAAATCAGAACCAACACCTACACCAAGATTGTATTTCCCAAATCCTTTTACAGGAGAAGAAAAAACTTCTGATTATCCGGACGGACAAAGAGCAGTTGCTATTATGGTAAATAACATAAATGTTGCTCGCCCACAAAGTGGCCTTTCACAAGCTTCTATACTTTTTGAAAGTAAGGTTGAAGGTGGTATCACTCGTTTTATGGGCATTTTTGAAGATTACAAAAATCTTGCTGATGTTGGCCCAATTCGTTCAGGCCGCGACCAGTTCTTGCGTTGGGCAATGCCTATGCAGGCACTTTACTGTCATGTTGGCCGCAGTGGTATAACACAAACTTATATTGATACAAATGAATATAATGATTATGACCTTGATGGTTTTAACCGTAACTTTATTTATCGTAGAAATCGTCCTGGTAAAAGCCGTGAACATACAGCTTACACAAACAGTGAAGAACTTGCTTCTGCTATAAAAAGTGGCAACTATGATATGAATAAAACATATTCAGACCCATTGTTTAACTTTGTTCCATACGATAATGGAAATAATGGTTTTAGAGAACTTAATGGTGAAGCAGCAGACAAAATGTCTATTGTTCACTCAGAAACATACCGTACATACTTTGATTATGACAAAGCATCAAAAAAATATATGATGAGCCAGTACAACAGCAAAGTTGGCAAAAGAGAACAGACTATTGACGAAAACAATGGTGTGCAACTTGGCTTTGAAAATGTTTTTGTTGCTTTTGCAGATATTTCAACATACCCATATCCAGGCGGAAACCCAAAAGGTGACCCTAACTATCAGTATGTAGATATGGACTTTGGTGGAATTGGTTACTATTTATCAAATGGTAAAGTTGAAAAAATCCGTTGGTTCAAAGGTGGCCCTATGGACCGTCTCAGATTTACAGATATGGACGAAAAACCACTTGAAATTAACTGTGGTAGAAGCTACATAGGCTTTGTTGACCTTGATGAATACGAAAGATTTGAATATGCTTCAAGCTCTGAAGAAATTACAGAAAAACCAATTGATAACACACAAGAAGGCAGCGAAGTAGAATTTGAATAAAATATAAAAATAATCGGCTATGCTATTTTGTGTAGCCGATTTTATTTTTGTATATTTGGATATAATAAAAAAGCTTTGAGAATTTCTCAAAGCTTTTAGTTGTTTTATGTAATTATTTTTTTACAACTTCCTCAGCTGATTTAATAACATTAAAAAAACCAGTGGAGTGTTGAGGATAATCTTTTGTAATACTTTCGCTTGTCATTTCCAAACAATCGTTATTTATTTTAGTTTGCTTGTTGTTTAACAAATCATTTATATCGCTTGAAAGCTTAATCTGACTTGCTGTTGTATATCCTTCATAAATATTTGGTTGGATATTAAATAAACTCTGGCTGTTGGCTTTATTGCTTGAATACATAATTCTAAACACTTTGTATATAGCCAGGGAAATATAATCACTAACTTTTGTTGTTAATTCCTTATTGCCACATTGTGCAAGTTTATCGTATAATATATTAAGACTGCTAAAAATAAGACGCTTATTCATTGTAGGAAGTACACTTCCACTGAATTTAGAGTCTTTTGTAGAGTTATCAGCAGGTAAATCTTCAACGGAAAGTACAGCGCCAAATCTATCTGCGGTGCGCCCCAGAATATAATCACTGGAAACATTATAATAGTCACAAAGACGAATGAGAAAATCAAGGCCACACTCTCTTAATCCTTTTTCATAATGGCTGAGAAGAGCTTGACTGATACCCAAATCCAAAGCTGCTTGCTTTTGGGTTATACCTCTCTCTTTGCGCAACAATATAATTATACGGCTGAAATCGTTCATAATAGTCACTTTCTTGATTTTTACTGTCTGTAAATTATATAATAAAAAAAACTTATTGTAAATAGCAAAATAGGATTTTTTGTAATAAAATATTGGAGGAAATTAAAATGATTACTTATAAATTGCACCTTATACGCCACGGACTTACCTCTGGCAATATGGAAAGTAGATATATCGGCGGTGGCACTGATGAATCCCTTTGTAAAGAAGGTATTGAAGGAATAAACTTTTTGAAAAGCACCTGCACATATCCAGAAGTTCAAAAAATTTATACAAGCCCTATGAAAAGAGCTGTTGAAACTTGTGAGCTTATATATCCTGAAAGAGATTACACAGCAGTTGAAAATCTTAGAGAATGTAACTTTGGCGAGTTTGAAAACAAAACTTTTACAGAGTTGAGCCAAAATGAAAGATTTACACAATGGCTTGGACATCAAGATAATTTTGTGCCGGAAGGTGGTGAAAAAAATGAAGATTTTGCTCAGCGTTGTGCAAATGGCTTAAATGATGTTTTTATGGATATGATGAAAAATAATATACACGAAGCTGCTTGTGTTTGTCATGGTGGTGTTATGGCAATTTTACTTGGTATGTATGCATATCCTCAAAGACCATTCCACGAATGGACAACTGACTCCGGATGTGGATTTACTGTTGCAACAAATACTCAGCTTTGGACAAGAGATAATATTGTTGAGGCTATTGATATTGTGCCAATGGGTTGGGCCGAAGTTATGCAACAACTTCAAAAACAACAATAGCAAACAAAATAAGCTTGTGCGTTTTACAAAGTAAATGTGCATAATGTATGAATTTTGTTTAATGGCTATTGACATAATCACTTTTACATGATAGATTTATGAGAAATTAAATTTAAACTTTTTGTTGATATAGGAGATTTTTAACTATGAGCGATGGCGATGTCAGTAAGACATATTGTCACTCTTATAATCAAATACTTATAGAAAAGATATAATCAATGTTTCATTTACATTGGTTATATCTTTTGTTGTTTGTAAAAAATTAAATTTAATATATTATTTTTTAAACATATTTTTTATGAAAGGAACTATTTATGAAAGGCGATACGGTATCGTTGGTTATTATTTTATTTTGTGTTTTAGGGTCTGGATATTTTTCAGCAACAGAAACAGCATTTTCTTCTTTTAACAGAATCAGAGTTAAGAATATGGCAGAAAAGAACAACAAAAAAGCAAGGCTTGTTCTTAAATTGTCAGATAACTATGACAGTCTGTTATCAACAATTTTGATTGGTAATAACATAGTTAATATTTTGTGTGCATCAATGACAACAATGTTATTTGTTGACTGGATTGGCACAGAAGCTGGGCCAAGTGTTTCCACAATTGTAACAACTATTGTTGTACTTATTTTTGGTGAGGTAACTCCAAAGAGTGTTGCAAAAGAATCTCCGGAAAAATTTGCAATGTTCTCTGCACCAATTCTTAATGTATTTGTTATTGTACTTACACCATTTAACTTCTTGTTTGGACTTTGGAAGAAATTTATCAATAAAATATTTAAATCAAACGAAGACCGTTCAATTACAGAAGAAGAGCTTATCACAATTGTTTCTGAAGCTGAAAACGAAGGCGGTATCGACCAAGATGAAGGCTTGCTTATCCGTAGTGCTATCGAATTTTCTGAGGTTGAAGTTAAGGATATTATTACACCAAGAATTGATATTGTTGGTATACAGGAAGACACAAGCAAAGAAAAAATTGCTGAGATTTTTACAGAAACAGGATATTCAAGATTGCCTGTTTATAAAGAATCCCTTGACCGTATTATAGGTATTGTTTACCACAAAGACTTCTATAACTATGTATATAATACAGATAAAACTATAAAGGATATTATTCGCCCAGCACTTTTTGTTACAAAGAATAAAAAGATTGACGATTTACTTAAAGAACTTCAACAGAAAAAATCACATATTGCAGTTGTGCTTGATGAATACGCAGGTACAATAGGTATTGTAACTCTTGAAGATATTGTTGAAGAACTCGTTGGCGAAATTTGGGACGAACACGATGAAGTTGTTCAAGAAATTGTTGAAAAATCAGAAACAGAATACGAAGTGCTTGGTAGTGCTGATATTGAAGATGTTTTTGATAAGTTTGGCATTTCGGAAAAAGTTACAGTACAAACTATAAGCGGTTGGGTTATGGAAACACTGGAAAAAATTCCAGAGGTTGGAGATACATTTACTTATAAAAACCTTGTAGTATCTGTGCTAGAAATGGACGATAACCGTGTTGAACGTGTTAATATTAAAATAAATACAGAAGAATTATAATTTAATATATAATATACTAATCTATCACATAAAATATAATGTGAAAAGATGTGTGTTTAATACGAAAATTAAGGGTCGAACGGCTGAGAAATCAGTTTGTTCGCCCCCAAGTTTTATATATAAATTATATATGTGAATATTACAAGAAGAAATTTTTAACATAAGCAAAGCTTTTATTATACTTAATAATAAGAAAATATTTTTGAGAATAACATCAGACATAGGTGAAAATGTTTTATCTAATGAAAAACACAGAGTAAACAGACAATTTTAAATTAGAAAATAAAATTCCATGAGCTGATAAATAACTCATGGAATTGTTTTGTTATAATAAAAAAATTATTGTGCGTCAAAGAATTTAGGTGCAGCAACAACAACAAGGCAAGCTGCAACTGTTGTTAAGATAAGTTCTGGTAACATATAGCTTCCGTTGTATATAAAACTGTATTCCCATACGGAAAGACCGGCTGCCCATTCATAAGAGCTTTGGTAACTGCCCCAAATTAAAGCACCGGACAAGAAACTGCAAATGAAACGAATAAAGCATACAGATGCTGTGCCAACTATAACCCCAACAATATAGTTTTTAAAAGGCTTTGCAAAAATACAAGCTGTTCCAAGAAGAGTAAAAGCCAGAATATAGTCAAGTAAAATCATACCAATAATAGCTGTTATTGTTCCGGCTGGTGGTGCATAAAAACCAAGAAGCATTTGCAATAAGCTGTTTACAAAACCGGTAAGCAAGCCCCATTTTAAACCATGACGGAAAGATACAAGAATAAATGGAAGCATGGAAATAAGTGTTACACTGCCACCAAATGGCATTTCAAAAATTTTGATTTGTGCAAGAACTGTGCCAACTGCAATCATAAGAGCACATTCTACCATTGCACGGGTATTTGTTTTTGTACTATTCATAAAAAACTCCTTTGTTTATATTACATAAAAACAAAACTCCGCTTGAAAAAGTGATGTAAAATATTATTAAAATAAGATTTAATAATAACCACTTTTTTGCGGAGGAGATTTATAAATAAAAAACTCACAGTAAAATGACTGTGAGAAAATTATATCAGTATAACTCCCTCCGTCGGCATTATCCGAATCAGGTTATAGGGTATAATCTCAGCAAAAAGCACCCCTGTTTTTATGTTATGAACATCATATCACACAGCAAAATAGTTTGTCAAGAAAAGAAACCTTATGCGTAGATTTTAGTGTTGATTATAATATATTAAATAATTTTACTAAAAAATTTAAATATAAAATAATATAATAAATATGTCAATATATATTGTAAAATATAATTTGTCAACAGTTATTTTTTATAACATCAAATATCGGGTTGACTTTTTGACAAAAAGATAGTATAATTCCAAAATGTACAATAATGGATATTTAGACCTTTTTTGAGATTTTAAATAAAATTTTTAGTTAAAATTAACAAAAAAATGGTTAAAAATTTGTTATCTGTATGAAAACAAATCAAAATTTTGGCAACAAGAAGTTTCAGAATTTAAAATTTGTAGTAATTCTGTGCAAATTTTTTAGAAAATCTTGTCGCTTGTATAGCAATATAAAGCTATATAGTGAGTGGAAAGAATTTTGTTTGTGGCAGTAATTCTGTGCTACATAAAAATTCCCCTTTGCCTTTATTATTATTGAAAGCGCAAGCTCATAAGACACTTTTGTGTTGCGGTGAGTTTTGCCACAACACAAAAGCAACAACAATATTTATGAAGGAGAATTACGAAACATGCTGAATGTAAAACCAACTATGCTTGGAACAACACAGCGTATGAACTTTGCAAAAATCGAAGAAGTTTTGGAAATGCCAAACCTTATCGAAGTGCAAAAATCTTCTTATCGCTGGTTTATCGAAGAAGGTATTCGTGAAGTTTTCAGAGACACAGGTGCTATTGAAGACCACACTGGTACACTTGCTTTGGAATTTGTAGACTATCGCATTGATGAAAAAACAAAATACTCTGTTAAAGAATGCAAAGAGCGTGACGTAACTTACGCTGCACCTCTTAGAGTTACAATTCGCTTGCTCAACAAAGAAACAGGCGAAATCAAAGAGCAAGAAAAATTTATGGGCGATTTCCCAAAAATGACAGAAAGCGGCACATTCATCATCAACGGTGCGGAACGTGTTATTGTTTCACAGCTTATCCGTTCTCCAGGCGCTTATTTCAAACTTGACCACGATAAAACTGGTAAAGAATTGTACTCCGGTACTATTATTCCAAACCGTGGTGCTTGGCTTGAATATGAAACAGATGTAAACGACATTTTCTATGTTCGTATAGATAAAAACAGAAAACTTCCAGTGACAAGCTTTATCAGAGCTTTGGGTGTTAGCACAGACAGCCAAATCAGAGAATTGTTTGGCGAAAACCCAATCATTGAAGCTACACTTTCTAAAGATATTACTTCCAATCAGGAAGAAGGTTTGCTTGAAACATACAGAAAACTCCGTCCAGGTGAACCACCAACAGTTGAAAACAGCCAGACACACATTAACAACTTGTTCTTTGACCCAAGAAGATACGACTTGTCCCGTTTTGGCCGTTACAAATTCAACAAAAAACTTTCTATTGCTAACCGTCTTATCAATCAGGTTGCTGCTGAAAACATCGTTAGCCAGCTCACAGGCGAAATTCTCTGTGAAGAAGGTCAGAAAATCAGCGAAGAACTCGCTTATGTAATCGAAAACAACGGTGTTGCAGTTGCTCATGTTATGAGTGGCGATAAAGTTGTTAAAGTTATTTCCAACGGTATGGTTGACCACGAAGCAATTCTTGGCTTTAACGCAGAAGACCTTGGCATTAATGAAAAAGTTTCCTTTGCAGTTCTTAAAGAAATTATGGATGAAGCTAACGGCGACGAAGCAACACTTCGTGAACTTCTTGAACTTAACAGAGAAAGACTTATCCCTAAAAATATTACACTTGATGATATATTCGCTTCTATCAGCTATATCCTCTGCCTTGCAGACGGCGTTGGCGATTATGACGATATTGACCACCTTGGTAACCGTCGTATAAGAAGTGTTGGTGAATTGCTTCAAGCACAGTTCCGTACAGGTATCATCCGTATGGAAAGAACAATCAAAGAAAGAATGGACCAACAGGAAAGAGAACTCATCACTCCTGAAAGTCTTATCAACATCAAACCAGTTGTTGCTATCATTAAAGAATTCTTTGGTTCTTCACCACTTTCACAGTTCATGGACCAGACAAACCCTCTTGCTGAACTTACACATAAACGTCGTCTTTCAGCTTTGGGTCCTGGTGGTCTTTCAAGAGACCGTGCAGGCTTTGAAGTTCGTGACGTTCACTACTCTCACTACGGTAGAATGTGTCCTATCGAAACTCCTGAAGGTCCAAACATCGGTTTGATTTCCTACCTTGCAACTTTTGCAAGAATTAACGAATATGGCTTTATTGAAGCTCCATATCGTCGTGTTGATAAAGAAACTGGCCGTGTTACAGACGAAGTTGTTTATATGACAGCTGATGTTGAAGACAGATATGTTGTTGCACAGGCTAACGAACCTCTTGACGAAGAAAATCGTTTCATTCGTCCTCGTGTTAACGCAAGATACCGTGATGCAATCCTTGAAACAGCTCGTGAACAAGTTGACTTTATGGACGTTTCACCAAAAATGCTTGTATCTGTTGCTACAAGTATGATTCCGTTCCTTGAAAATGATGACGCTAACCGTGCTTTGATGGGTTCAAACATGCAGCGTCAGGCTGTTCCACTTCTCCGTCCACAAGCTCCTATCGTTGCTACTGGTATGGAATATAAAGCAGGTTACGACTCTGGCGTTGTTATTATCGCTAAAAACGGTGGTGTAGTTGAAAAAATTTCTGCTGATAAAATTGTTATCCGTGTAAACGAAACAACAACAGATGAATATGACATCATCAAATTTATGCGTTCTAACCAAGGTACATGTATAAACCAGCGTCCAATTGTTAACGAAGGTCAGGTAGTAGAAAAAGGTCAGGTTATTGCTGATGGACCATCAACAGATAACGGCGAAATCTCACTTGGTAAAAATGTTCTCGTTGGTTACATGACATGGGAAGGTTACAACTACGAAGATGCTATCCTCATTAACGAAAGAGTTGTTTCCGGTGACGTATTTACATCAATCCATATTGAAGAATACGAAATTGAAGCCAGAGAAACAAAACTTGGACCAGAAGAAATTACAAGAGAAATTCCAAACGTTGGTGAAGATGCTCTTAAAAACCTTGACGCAAACGGTATCATTCGTGTTGGTGCTGAGGTTTCCAGTGGTGATATTCTTGTTGGTAAAGTAACACCAAAAGGTGAAACAGAACTTTCACCAGAAGAAAAACTTCTCCGTGCTATTTTCGGCGAAAAAGCTGGGGACGTAAGAGATACATCTCTTAAAGTTCCACATGGGGAATACGGTACAATCGTTGGCGTAAGAGAATTTACAAGCGAAAACTCTGACGAAATTAAACCAGGTGTACTCAAAGTTGTAAGAGTATACATCGCTCAGAAACGTAAGATTTCTGTTGGTGACAAAATGGCTGGTCGTCACGGTAATAAAGGTGTTGTTTCAAGAATTCTTCCACAGGAAGATATGCCATTCCTTGAAGACGGCACACCACTTGACCTTGTTCTTAACCCATTGGGCGTTCCTTCTCGTATGAACATCGGTCAGGTTCTCGAAGTTCACCTTGGCTATGCTGCAAAAGCTCTTGGCTGGAAAGTTATGACTCCTGTATTCGACGGCGCAAAAGAAACAGATATCTTTGAAGCTCTTAAAGAAGCTGGCTTGCCAGAAACAGGTAAAGTTACACTTTATGATGGTAGAACTGGTGAAAAATTTGATAATCCTGTTACAGTTGGTTACAAATACTTCCTCAAACTTCACCACTTGGTTGATGATAAAATCCATGCTCGTTCAATCGGTCCATACTCACTTGTTACTCAGCAGCCTTTGGGTGGTAAAGCTCAATTTGGTGGCCAGAGATTTGGTGAAATGGAAGTTTGGGCACTTGAAGCTTATGGTGCTGCTTACACACTGCAGGAAATCCTTACTGTTAAATCCGACGATATGGTTGGCCGTGTAAAAACTTACGAAGCTATATTTAAAGGCACTGAAATCCCTCAACCTGGTATCCCAGAATCATTCCGCGTTCTTATCAAAGAAATGCAGTCTCTCGCTCTTGATGTTCGTGTTCTTGACAAAAATGGCGATGAAATTGACCTCAAACAGACTTATGATGATGATGGCGATTTTGCAAGTGAAATTGCAACAGAGTTAGTTGGACAAAATGAAGACTTTGATAAAGGTTTCTCAGTTTCAGATGACCCTGAACATGATGAAAATCTTGCAATCAGCGAAGAATTTTCATTCAGCAGCGCTGATGACAGCGAAGACGATTTCTAATATTTAATAATATAAATATAAGTTCATTATATAATTAAAGCCCATTCAGTTGGGTGGGCTTTGATATGTATTTGAACAGAAATCTATATTTTCAAAGAAACTTTTAAACCGATTAACATTTACGAAAAGGAGTTTGCTGATAATTATGGCACATAACACTTTTGATTCTATAAAAATCGGTCTTGCTTCACCAGAACAGATAATAGCCTGGTCTCACGGTGAAGTAACTAAACCGGAAACTATAAATTACCGTACACTTAAACCAGAAAGAGATGGTCTTTTCTGTGAAAGAATTTTTGGACCTACTAAGGACTGGGAATGTAACTGCGGTAAACTTAATAAAAACCGTCACAAAGGTCAGATTTGTGACAAATGTGGTGTTGAATCCACACGCTCTAAGGTAAGAAGAGAAAGAATGGGTCACATTGAACTTGCTGCACCTGTTTCTCACATTTGGTACTTTAAAGCTATTCCATCAAGAATAGGACTTATCCTTGATATAACTCCAAAAGCACTTGAAAAAGTTATTTACTTCTCATCTTATATCGTTACAGATAAAGGTTTCACATCTTTGGAAGATAAACAGCTCCTCAGTGAAACAGAATACAGCGATATGGTTGAAAGATACGGAGAAGATGCATTTAAAGCTTCTATGGGTGCGGAAGCAATCCTTGAACTTTTAGAAAAAATTGACCTTGAACAACTTTCTAAGGAACTTGCTGAGGAACTTGAAACTGCAACAGGTCAAAAAAGAGTTAAACTTTACAAACGCCTTGAAGTTTGTGAAAGTTTCCGTCTTTCTGGCAACCGTCCAGAATGGATGATTCTTACAGTTATTCCTGTTATTCCACCGGATATTCGTCCAATGGTTCAACTTGACGGTGGTCGTTTTGCAACAAGTGACCTTAATGATTTGTACAGACGTGTTATCAACCGTAACAACCGTCTTAGAAAATTGCTTGAACTTTCTGCACCTGACATTATCGTTAGAAACGAAAAAAGAATGCTTCAAGAAGCTGTTGACGCTCTTATTGACAACGGCAGAAGAGGCCGTCCTGTAACAGGTGGTACTTCTAACCGTCCTCTCAAATCACTTTCTGATATGCTTAAAGGTAAACAGGGCCGTTTCCGTCAGAACTTGCTCGGTAAACGTGTTGACTACTCCGGTCGTTCTGTTATCGTTGTTGGTCCAGCTCTTAAAATGTATCAGTGTGGTCTTCCAAAAGAAATGGCTCTTGAACTTTTCAAACCGTTTGTTATGAGAGAACTTGTTGATAAAGGACACGCAACAAATATTAAAAGTGCAAAGAAAAAGGTTGAAAAAGCAGGCAGTGAAGTTTGGGATGCACTTGAAAAAGTTATCAAAGGACATCCAGTTCTTCTCAACCGCGCCCCTACATTGCACCGTCTTGGTATTCAAGCATTTGAACCTGTTCTTGTTGAAGGTCGTGCTCTTAAACTCCATCCACTTGTATGTACAGCTTACAACGCTGACTTTGACGGCGACCAGATGGCTGTTCACGTTCCACTTTCAAAAGAAGCTCAGGACGAAGCAAGAAAACTTATGCTTGCATCAGGCAACTTGCTCAAACTGTCCGATGGTTCTCCGGTTGCTGTTCCTACACAGGATATGGTTCTTGGTTCTTACTACCTCACAATGGTAAATGAAGGCGATAAAGGCGAAGGTATGATATTCCGTGACGAAGATGAAGCTTTGATGGCTTACGCTTGCGGTAATGTTACACTTCACGCTAAGGTTAAAATCCGTCGTTCAGGTGAATTTGAAGGCAGACAAATTTCACAACTTGTTGAGACAACAGTTGGTCGCCTTATCTTCAACACACCAATTCCTCAGGACCTTGGCTATGTTGACAGAACAAAGGAAGAAAATGCTCTTAAATTTGAAATTGACTTCCTTGTGGGTAAAAAACAACTCGGTCAGATTGTAAAAAAATGTATCGAAACTCACGGTACAAAAACAACATCTGTTGTTCTTGATGCAATCAAAGAACAAGGCTTTAAATACTCAACAAAAGGTGCTATCACAGTTGCTGTTTGTGATGCTGTTATACCACCTAAAAAGAAAGAATTGCTTCAAAATGCTGAAGACCAGATTACAAAGATAAGAAAACTCTTTGAAAAAGGTATGCTCAGCGATGAAGAAAGATATAAACAAGTTATCAAAGTTTGGACAGATACAACAGAAGAAGTTTCAACAGCTCTTCAAGAAAACCTTGATGCACGCAACCCAATTTGGATGATGGCTGACTCTGGTGCTCGTGGTTCTATGAACCAGATTAAACAGCTTGCTGGTATGCGTGGTCTTATCGCTTCCACATCTGGTAAAACAATTGAAATTCCAATCAAGTCTAACTACCGTGAAGGTCTTAACATCTTGGAATACTTTATCGCTTCTCGTGGTGCTCGTAAAGGTCTTGCTGATACAGCTCTTAGAACTGCTGACTCAGGTTACCTTACAAGAAGACTTGTTGACGTTTCTCACGATGTTATTATTCGTGAATATGACTGTGGTGCAAAACATGGTATTACAGTTAAAGAAATTTGGGAAGGCAACAGCTGTATCGAACCACTCAAAGACAGACTTTTGGGCAGATACACAGTTCATGACCTTTACCACCCAGTTACTGGCGAACTTGTTGTTTCTAAAGACGAAATGATGGATTCTAAAGCAGTAGACAGAATTATTGATGCATTCGGCGAAAGAGACGAAGACGGCAAAATCAGTGCAAGAAACATTGAAGTTGAAATCCGTTCAGTTCTTAACTGTAAAGCTCCAATTGGTACATGTACAAAATGTTACGGTGCTTCATTGGCTGACGGTAAATCAGTTCCTATGGGTGAAGTTGTTGGTACAATCGCAGCTCAGTCCATCGGCGAACCTGGTACACAGCTTACAATGCGTACTTTCCATACTGGTGGTATCGCTTCCGCAGAAGATATTACACAAGGTTTGCCTCGTGTTGAAGAATTGTTTGAAGCAAGAAGACCTAAGAAAATTGCTATTATGTCTGAAATCGCAGGTAAAGTTCACATTGATAATACTAAGAAAGGTACCTACGCAGTTGTTGAAGGATTTGACGATAACGGTGCTCCTTGCGAAAAGAGTTATCTCATCCCATTCGACCAACGCCTTTCTAAATCAGCATTCGATGGCGCTGAAATTGAAAAAGGTGCATACCTTACAGACGGTTCCGCAGCTCCAGCTGATATTCTTGCAATCAAAGGCAGAGTTGCTGTTCAGGATTATATTATCCAAGAAGTTCAGAAAGTTTACCGTCAACAAGGTGTTGATATCAACGATAAACATATCGAAGTTATCGTTCGTCAGATGATGAAGAAAGTTAGAATCGATGAAGCTGGTTCTACAAATCTTATCGGTGGCGCAATGGTTGACTACAAAGAATTCAGAGAAAAATTTGATGAAATCAATGACAGAATTGCTGCTGGTGAAAAAGAGCTTATCGCACCACAGGCAACAGATGTTATTCTTGGTATTACCAAAGCTGCTCTTGCAACAGAAAGCTTCCTTTCAGCTGCTTCCTTCCAGGAAACAACAAAGGTTCTTACTGATGCAGCTATCAAAGGTAAAGTTGACCCATTGCTTGGTCTTAAAGAAAACGTTATCATTGGTAAGCTTATTCCAGCGGGTGCTTCTGTTATCCAAAGAGAAGCAGAAATGAAAGCCGAAGAAGGCGCTTTTGACCCAGAAGCAGCAGAATTTTCTGAAAATATAGAATAATTAAAGAAAAGTATTGACAAACACTGTGCCAAAATAGTACAATAAATTTTGGCATGGTATATTGTCGAAAATGCCGATGTTTTAATGTAAAGTTTGTAAAAATTAACAAACATACATTTAACATATACTTTAAAAAGGAGGAAAAATAATGCCTACATTTAACCAGTTAGTTCGTAAAGGTAGAGAAGTTTTGGTTAAAAAATCAACAGCTCCAGCTCTTCAGAAAGGCTACAACAGCCATAAAAAGATTGCTACTGACCAATCTGCTCCACAAAAACGTGGTGTTTGCACAGCTGTTAGAACTATGACACCTAAAAAACCAAACTCTGCTTTGAGAAAAGTTGCAAGAGTTCGTCTTTCAAATGGTATGGAAGTTACATCTTACATTCCTGGTATCGGTCATAACTTGCAAGAACACAGTGTTGTTCTCGTTCGTGGTGGTCGTGTTAAAGACTTGCCTGGTGTTCGTTACCATACAGTTCGTGGTACACTTGATACACAAGGTGTTGCAAAAAGAATGCAGAGCCGTTCTAAATACGGTGCAAAACGTCCTAAACCAGGCGCTGCAAAAAAATAATTTTAGTAAATTGACGATTAATATGCCGATAAGGGCTTTATATATAGATAATATATATATTTCTCTTGTTGCGTAAGCTCCGTTGAGGGCTTGCTTAGAATGCATACAGAAGTTTATTTACACTTTTGAGTACCAAAGATATCATCAAAAATAATGAAGGAGGGAAGACAAATGCCAAGAAGAGGTAATATTGCAAAAAGAGATGTATTGGCAGATCCAGTATACAACTCAAAATTAGTTACAAAACTTATCAACAGCATCATGCTTGATGGTAAGAAAGGTGTTGCTCAGAAAATCGTTTACGATGCATTTGATATCATCAGCGAAAAAACTGGCAATGACCCACTCGAAACTTTTGAAAAAGCTATGGAAAACATTATGCCATTGCTCGAGGTTAAAGCTCGCCGTGTAGGTGGTGCAACATACCAAGTTCCAATGGAAGTTAGACCAGAAAGAAGACAAACTTTGGGTCTTCGTTGGTTGACAACATATTCCAGAAACAGAAACGAAAAAACAATGCGTGAAAGACTTGCAGCTGAAATTATTGATGCTACAAACGGCACAGGCGGCGCATTCAAAAAACGCGAAGATACACACAAAATGGCAGAAGCAAACAAAGCTTTCGCTCATTACAGATATTAATATCATGTTTACACGGCTATGCTGTTATTTCAGCATAGCTAAGTGTGTAACATAGAATGTATGTTGCACATAAATAATTTAGGAGGAAATATGGCAAGAGACGTTTCATTGCAAATGACCAGAAATATCGGTATCATGGCTCATATCGATGCTGGTAAAACAACTACCACAGAACGTATTCTCTATTTTACTGGTGTTAACCATAAAATAGGTGAAACTCATGATGGTAGTGCAACAATGGACTGGATGGAACAGGAACAGGAACGTGGTATCACAATCACTTCTGCTGCTACAACTTGTTACTGGTCTCATACAAAATATCAACAGCCAACTGATATAAAGAAAAACCGTCACAGAATCAATATCATCGATACTCCTGGTCACGTTGACTTTACAGTTGAAGTTGAACGTTCTTTGAGAGTTCTTGATGGTTCTGTTACAGTTCTTTGTGCAAAAGGCGGTGTTGAACCACAGTCTGAAACAGTTTGGAGACAAGCTGATAAATACAGAGTACCAAGAATGGTATATGTTAATAAAATGGACATCATGGGTGCTGACTTCTACAATGTTGTAAACATGATGAAAGATCGCCTTAAATGTAATGCTGTTCCACTTCAAATCCCAATGGGTTCTGAAGATACATTCGTAGGTATGGTAGACCTTCTCAAAATGAAAGCTATCGTTTACGATAAGGATATTACAAAAGGCTATGAAGAAGTTGAAATTCCAGAAGAATTTAAAGATCAAGCAGAATTGTATCATGAAGAAATGATTGAAGCTGTTGCAAGCACAGATGAAGAACTTATGATGCAATACCTCGAAGGTGAAGAAATCTCCATCGACGATCTTAAAAAAGCTATCCGTAAAGCTACAATTGACAACCTTATGGTTCCAGTTCTTTGCGGTACTTCTTACAAAAATAAAGGCGTACAACAATTGCTCGACGCAATTCTTGACTATATGCCAGCACCAACAGATATCGAAGATATCAAAGGTATTAACCCAGAAACAGAAGAAGAAGAAACAAGACCTTCTGATGACAAAGCTCCATTTTCTGCTTTGGCATTTAAGATTGCAACAGACCCATTTGTTGGTAAACTTTGCTTCTTCCGTGTATACTCAGGTTCTGTTAAATCAGGTACAACAGTATACAACTCTGTAAAAGACAACAACGAAAGATTGGGTAGAATTCTTCAGATGCATGCTAACCACCGTCAAGATATTGATGAATGTTACGCTGGTGATATCGCTGCAGCTGTTGGTCTTAAAAATACAACAACAGGTGACACACTCTGTGATGAAAAACATCCAATTATCTTGGAAAGTATGGAATTCCCAGAACCAGTTATCCGTGTTGCTATTGAACCAAAGACAAAAGCAGGTCAAGAAAAAATGGGTATTGCTCTTGCAAAACTCGCTGAAGAAGACCCTACATTCAAAACATATACAGATGAAGAAACAGGACAAACAATCATCGCAGGTATGGGCGAACTCCACCTCGAAATCATTGTTGACCGTCTTCTCCGTGAATTCAAGGTTGAAGCAAATGTTGGTGCTCCACAGGTTGCTTACCGTGAAACAATTAAATCCAACAGCGATGTTGATATGAAATATGCTCGTCAGTCCGGTGGTAAAGGTCAGTACGGTCACGTTAAGATCAGAGTTTCACCAAACGAACCTGGCAAAGGATACGAATTTATCAACAGCATTGTTGGTGGTGCTATTCCAAAAGAATATATTGGACCAGTTGACCAAGGTATCCAAGGCGCTATGAAAGCTGGCGTTCTTGCAGGTTACCCAGTTGTTGACGTTAAAGTTGAACTTTACGATGGTTCATACCATGAAGTTGACTCTTCTGAAATGGCATTTAAGATTGCTGGTTCTATGGCTTTCAAAGAAGCTATGAGAAAAGCAAACCCAGTTATCCTCGAACCTGTTATGAAAGTTGCTACAATTGTTCCAGATGATTATCTTGGTGATGTTATGGGTGACTTCAACAGCCGTCGTGGTCTTATTCAGGGTACAGAAGCACGCACAGGTGCAACACAGATTAACGCTATTGTTCCACTTCAAAACATGTTTGGTTACGCAACAGACCTTCGTTCAAGAACACAGGGTCGTGGTAACTACGCTATGGAACCAAGCCATTATGTTGAAGTTCCAAAATCAATTGCTGAAACAATTATGGCTGGTCGTGCTAAAAAAGACTAATATTTTATAATTATCACAAAGCGGAGTTATTCCGCTTTGTGAGATATAAAAATACCATATCGTACATCAATTTTTCTTTATTTATCAAGCTAATACTTGATTTTTATAAGAAATATTGGTACAATAAATTAAACATTTCTCAATTAAAATAATAGGAGGATTTTTCAAAATGGCAAAAGCTAAATTTGAAAGAAGCAAACCACATATTAACATTGGTACAATTGGTCACGTTGACCATGGTAAAACAACTCTTACAGCTGCTATCACAAAGGTATTGGCTTTGAGAGGTTACGCAGAAAAAACAGACTACGCAAACATCGATAAAGCTCCAGAAGAAAGAGAACGTGGTATCACAATCAATACTTCACACGTTGAATACGAAACAGATACAAGACACTACGCTCACGTTGACTGCCCAGGCCACGCTGACTATGTTAAAAACATGATCACAGGTGCTGCTCAGATGGACGGTGCTATCTTGGTTGTTTCTTCTG
>JAHHUE010000060.1 GCA_020024155.1 Oscillospiraceae bacterium
AATTCATAACTGTAACGCATAAAAATATACCCTCCTTACTGGTTGTCCAGTAAATAGGGTACATATCATTATAATTAAGCCTTTTTTATTTTTGTATTTTACATGATGTAATATGATTAAAAATATATTGTTAAATTATTTACATAAATTATACATTTAGATATAAAAAATATATAAAATAAACATATCTAATGAAATGATTATATTATGAAAATTATACAATAAATGTACATTTATTTAGTTAATTGTAGCATTGTCAATTAAATAACAGTATGGTATCATATTAAATGATTTATATATAGAATATAGATTTGTTATAATAATATCAAATATAAGCAATAAAATGTTTGTATACGCATTGCGTAATTGATTATTTTTTAGATTTTAATGTTAAAAAAATAACATAATTACAATTATAATATGTGTTAAGATGTGGGATTTATTATTGTTATGCAGATTAAATATTAGAAAGGATATGTGGGGGTTATGAATTATAGTTATTATCCAGGCTGTACCCTGAAAAACAAAGCTAAGGATTTGGACAAATATGCCAGATTATCTGCAAGAGCACTTGGTTTTGAATTGGAAGAAATTGAAAACTGGCAATGCTGTGGTGGTGTTTATCCATTGGGTACAGATGAAATTGCTACAAAGCTTTCTTCTGTAAGAGCATTAAATGATGCAAAAATGAAAAAACAAGACCTTGTTACCGTATGTTCAGCATGTCATCATGTGCTTAAAAGAGTTAATGATGATATGAAAAACTCAGAAGATATTCGCACAAGAGCAAACAATTATATGCAATTGGACGAACCTTATTCAGGTGAAACAACTGTGTTGCATTTTCTCGAAGTTCTCAGAGACAGAGTTGGATTTGATGAGTTAAAGAAAAAGGTTGTAAAACCATTAACTGGTAAAAAAATAGGTGCTTATTATGGTTGCTTATTATTGCGTCCAGGAAAAATATTAGCATTTGACAATCCAGAAAATCCAACTATTATAGAGGATTTTATTCGTGCAATAGGTGCAGAACCTGTTATATACCCATACAGAAATGAGTGTTGTGGCGGATATATTTCCTTAAAAGAAAAAGATATGGCTTGTTTTATGTGTAACAACATCATGGAAAGTGCATCAGGTTTTGGTGCAGAAATGCTTATTACAGCATGTCCATTATGTTTATATAACTTGAATAAAAGCACAAAAAACAAAATTCTGGTTTGTTATTTTACTGAACTTCTTGCAGAAGCTTTGGGAGTAAAAGAGGAGGGTGTTGACGAGTGAGTTATGGCAATAATCAAGTAGAAATTATAAAAGAAATCAGCGGAGTAAACCCTCTGAAATGTATGAAATGTGGAAAATGTTCAGCATCATGTCCATCATTTAACGAAATGGATATTAAACCACATCAATTTGTGTCTTATGTGGTTAACGGAGATATAGAAGCACTTGTTCAGTCAAAATCTCTTTGGAAATGTTTATCCTGCTTTGCTTGTGTTGAGCGTTGCCCAAGAGATGTTAAACCTGGTAAACTTATTGATGCAGCTAGACAGTTGGTAGTTAGAGAAAAAGGTAAAAATTACCTTTTGGCAGATGAAATTCCGGAATTACTAGATCCAGAAACTCCACAACAGTTATTGGTAAGCGCATTCAGAAGATATAAGAGGTAATTTATATGCAAAGAATAGGTGTATTTGTTTGTCATTGTGGCAGTAATATAGCAGCCACAGTTGATGTAAATAAAGTAAAAGAAATGGCCTTGTTTGAACCAGGTGTTGTTCACACAGAAGAATATCAATATATGTGTTCAGAGGCAGGTCAAGCAAAAGTTATTGATGCAATTCGTGAAAAGAACCTTACAGGTGTTGTAATTTGTTCATGTTCTCCTCGTATGCATGAAGCTACATTTAGAAAAGCAGCAGAACGCGCAGGATTAAATCCATATATGATTGAAATTGCAAACATACGCGAACATTGTTCATGGATTCATAAAGATATTAAAGAAGGTACAGAAAAAGCAGTAATTCTTATGAGAGCTGCTGTTGCTAAGGTTAACCTTAATGCTCCTTTGAAACCAGGTGAAAGCCGTGTTACAAAACGTGCTCTTGTTATTGGTGGTGGTATTGCAGGTATTCAAACAGCTCTTGATATTGCTGAAGCTGGATACGAAGTAGATATAGTGGAAAAAACACCAAGTATTGGTGGTAAAATGTCACAGCTTGATAAGACATTCCCAACACTTGACTGTTCTGCTTGTATCCTTACACCAAAAATGGTTGAGGCAGCTGCACACGAAAAAATCAATATATATACATATAGTGAAGTTGAAAAAGTTTCTGGCTTTGTTGGCGATTTTACAGTTGATATTCGTAAAAAAGCAAGATTTGTAGATATGGATAAATGTACTGGTTGTGGTGCATGTATGGAAAAATGTCCATCAAAGAAATCTTTGAGTGAATTTAACCAAGGATTAAGCACAAGACCAGCTATCTACATTCCGTTTGCTCAGGCTATTCCTAATGTTCCTGTTATTGACCCAGAAGCTTGTATTAAATTAAAAACAGGCAAATGTGGACTTTGCGCAACTGTCTGTCAGGCAAAAGCAATTGACTATACACAAAACGATGAAATTATCACAGAAAAATATGGTGCAATAGTTGTTGCAACAGGTTTTGATACAATTAAACTTGATAATTATGATGAATACGCATATAGCCAAAGTAAAGATGTAATTACATCTTTGGAACTTGAAAGAATTATGAATGCAGCAGGTCCTACAAAAGGACATTTGGAAAGACTTTCAGACGGTAAAGCTCCAAAAGAAATGGTATTTATTCAGTGTGTAGGCAGCCGTTGTTCAGATAACAGAGGTAAGAGCTATTGCTCAAAAATCTGTTGTATGTACACAGCAAAACACGCAATGTTAATTAGAGATAAATATCCAGATGTAAATGTTACAGTATTTTACATTGATGTTCGTACACCTGGTAAAAACTTTGATGAATTCTATCGCAGAGCAGTGGAACAGTACGGTGTAAATTATGTAAAAGGCCAAGTTGGCAAGGTTATACCACAGCCAAACGGCAAACTTCTTGTAAGAGGTGTTGACCTTTTGGATAACAAACAAATTCTTAAAGAAGCAGATATGGTTGTTTTGGCAACAGCAATTGAACCAAGTGCTGATGTTAGAAAAATTGCGACAATGCTTACAGCAAGTATTGATACAAACAACTTCCTTACAGAAGCTCATGCTAAATTGAAACCAGTGGAATCACCAACAGCAGGTATTTTCCTTTCAGGTGTCTGTCAAGGACCAAAAGATATTCCTGAAACAGTAGCACAAGCTGGTGCAGCAGCAGTAAAAGCAATTGGACTTCTTGCAAAAGATAAATTGCTTACAAACCCATGTACAGCACATTCAGATACACTTTTTTGTAACGGTTGTTCAAGTTGTGCAAATGTCTGTCCATATGGTGCAATTTCATACGAAAATAAAGAAGTAAATGACCACGGAATTCGTGAAGTTCGCAGAGTTGCAGTAGTAAATAACGCACTATGTCAAGGTTGTGGTGCATGTACAGTTACATGTCCATCAGGTGCAATGGACTTGCAAGGATTCTCAAACAGACAGATTATTGCGGAGGTAGATGCTATATGTCGATAGAAAATAAAGAAGAGTTTAGACCTAAAATTGTAGCATTTTGCTGCAACTGGTGTAGTTATGCTGGTGCAGACCTTGCAGGTAGCAGTCGTCTTAATTACCCAGCAGATGTAAAAATTATTCGTGTACCATGTTCATGTCGTGTTAACCCAATGTTTATACTTCGTGCATTTGAAAAAGGTGCAGATGGCGTTATTATGTGTGGTTGTCACCCTGGAGATTGTCATTACAGCACAGGTAACTATTATGCAAGAAGAAGAATGACTTTGTTATTCTCTATGCTTGACTATATCGGTGTTGAAAATGGTCGTACTCGTGTAGAATGGGTATCAGCAGCCGAAGGTGTAAAATTCTCCACTACAATGAATGAATTTGTAGAGAAAATTTACTCACTTGGTGAAAATGTAAGATTGGGGGATTTAAGATGCAAGAATTAGTAAACAGAGCAAAAGAATTACTTGCAGACGGCACTGTAACAAGAGTGCTTGGTTGGAAATCAGGTGACTTGGCATATAATCCGGAACCAGCTTACTTTGAAACAGCTGAAGAATTAGATAATTTTGTGTACAACGGATTTTGTGGTGCAAATTTAAGTAAATATATGATTAAAGCTTCAAAATTGGAAGGTAAAACATTGGTTTTCTTAAAACCATGTGATACATATAGTTTTAATCAGCTTATTAAAGAACATCGTGTTGACAGAGAAAAAACATATATTATCGGCATTGGATGCAAAGGTAAACTTGATATAGAAAAAATAAAAAAAATGGGCATTAAAGGTATTGAAACTATTTCTGGTATCAATACAGAAGATGACACAGAAGTTCTTACAATACAGACAGTATACGGCGAAAAAACTTGCAAATATTCAGATGCAATGTTTGAAAGATGTCATGTATGTAAAGGTAAGGAACATAAAATTCATGATGAGCTTATTGGTGAATCTAAAGATACAAAAGACAAAGAACGCTTTGAAGAAATAGAAAAAATTGAGGCTATGAGCCCAGAAGAAAAATTTGCGTTTTTCCAAAACGAACTTTCAAAATGTATTCGTTGCAATGCTTGCAGAAATGTCTGTCCAGCATGCAGCTGTCTTAAATGTGTATTTGACAGCAATAAATTTGATAGTCAGCAGAAAGCTAATGTGGATTCTTTTGAAGAGAAAATGTTCCATATTATTCGTGCATTCCATGTTGCAGGCAGATGTACAGACTGTGGAGAATGCAGCCGTGTCTGTCCTCAAGGTATACCACTTCACTTATTTAACAGAAAATTCATTAAAGACATAAATGAATTTTACGGAGATTTCCAAGCTGGTGAAGATGCAGAAACAAATGGTCCACTTACAAGCTTTACATTTGAAGATGTAGAACCAAGTGTTGTTTCAGAAAGGGGATAATGTATGTATAAGATTAAAAGAGAAAATCTTTCCGCATTATTCCAATTGATTGCGGAAAAACAAGAATTATATTTACCAATAAAAGTTGCAGAACAGGTTAATTTTGCTCCATGGATACAAGAATGTGTTGTGGATTTGGATACATTAAAATCAGTAAAATCACCAAAAGATATATTTTTCCCACAGAGTGAAAATCTATACACAGTTACACAGAAAAATAAAAAATACACAATAAAACAAGAAGAACTGCAAAAACAAAACTTTGTTGTTTTTGGTATGAAAGCTTGTGATGTTCAAGGTGTAAAAGTTTTAGATCAAGTATTCCTTGTCAAACCAATTGATACTTTTTATGCTGCAAGAAGAGAGCATGGTACAATAGTTGCTATGGCTTGTAATGAACCAGAAGAATCTTGCTTTTGTAAAGTATTTAGCGTGGATTGTGCAAATCCATTAGCTGATGTTGCAGTATGGATGGTTGAAGATGAAATGTACTGGAAAGCTGTCACAGAAAAAGGTGAAAAACTTACAGAACAGGTTAAAGAATTGCTTAACCAAACAAGTGATGCAGAGCAGTCAAAATTAGAAACATTAAAAGAAAACATTCATAACATTGTAGAAAAACTTCCATATATGAATTTATCTTTGGAAGGCTGGGACGGCAATGCAACTGAAAAAAAATTTGATTCACCATTATGGGATGAATTATATAAACCATGTTTAGCTTGTGGTACATGTACTTTTGTCTGTCCAACTTGTCAGTGCTATGATATTAAAGACTATGATACAGGTAAAGGTATACAGCGTTATCGTTGCTGGGATTCTTGTATGTACTCTGACTTTACAATGATGGCACACGGTAATAACCGTACAAGCCAAATGCAAAGATTCCGTCAGAGATTTATGCACAAGCTTGTTTACTATCCAGCAAACAACAACGGTATGTATTCATGTGTAGGATGTGGACGATGTGTAGATAAATGTCCTGCATCATTAAATATTGTAAAAGTTATAAAAGCATTTCATAAAGAGGAGGACAATAAATAATGTGTGAATGTTCATGTCATAAAAATTATACATTAGATGTATTAGTTCCTCAGGTAGGTGTAATTACAGATATTCGCCAAGAAACTCCTGATGTTAAAACATTCCGTGTAATTGCACCAGAAGGCGGAAAGATTTTTGAACATATGCCAGGTCAATGTGCAATGATTTCAGTTCCTGGTGTTGGAGAAGGTATGTTTTCAATAACATCTTCTCCTACAAATAAAGAATATCAAGAATTTAGTATAAAAAAATGTGGCTCATTAACAGACCAACTTCATAGTCTTGAAGTGGGAGATGAAATTACAGTTAGAGGTCCATACGGAAACTTTTTCCCAGTAGAAACAGAATTAAAAGGCAAAAACCTTTTATTCATTGCTGGTGGTATTGGTCTTGCTCCTTTGCGTTCTGTTATTAACTATGTAATAGATAATAGAGAAAATTATGGTACAGTAGATATCGTTTATGGTTCTCGTTCTGCTGATGATTTAGTTCAGCTTAAAGAAATTGAAGAAGTATGGAAAAATACAGAAGGCATAAATGTTTACCTTACAATTGACCGTGAGCAAGAAGGCTGGGATGGACATGTAGGTTTTGTTCCTAACTATGTAAAAGAGCTTGCTTTTGATAATGACAAAACATGTCTTGTATGTGGTCCACCAATTATGATTAAGTTTGTACTTGAAGGGCTTAAAGAACTTGGCTTTTCTGATGAACAGGTCTATACAACGCTTGAACTTAGAATGAAATGTGGTGTTGGTAAATGTGGACGCTGCAACATAGGCTCAAAATATGTATGCAAAGATGGTCCAGTTTTCAGATTTGATGAAATTGAAGAATTGCCAAACGAATATTAGTGATGTAGAAAGGACATAGAGTTACATGGAAAATATGGTAAATGTATACTTTTTCGGTAAGAAATATAGTGTTCCAGCAGAATTAACTATAATGACTGCTATGGAATACGCAGGATACGAACTCAAAAGAGGTTGTGGATGTCGTCATGGTTTTTGTGGCGCATGTGCAACAATATATAGAATTAAAGGCGAAAACGAATTAAAAACTTGTCTTGCTTGTCAGACACAAGTTCAAGAAGGTATGTATGTTGCAAGCATACCATTCTTCCCAACAGATAAAAGAACTTATGAAATTGAAGACCTCAAACCAAATCAGCAGGTTATGATGGACCTTTATCCAGAAATTTATAGCTGTATAGGATGTAATGCATGTACAAAAGCATGTACACAGGATTTGAATGTTATGCAGTATATTGCTTATGCTCAAAGAGGCGATTTTGAAAAATGTGCAGAAGAATCATTTGACTGTGTAGGTTGTGGTTGCTGTACAGTACGCTGTCCGGCAGGAATTTCTCATCCAATGGTTGGCGTTTTGACAAGAAGATTAACAGGTAAATACATAGCACCTGAATCAGAACACCTTAAAAATCGTGTTGAAGAAATTAACCACGGCGAATATGATAATCTTATTGAACAGATTATGCAAAGACCAATTACAGAAATGCAAGAACTTTACAATACAAGAGATATAGAGAAATAAGGAGGTATTATCATGTTTACACCAGAAATGCTTGAATCAATAAAAAAAGTAGAAGCAACAAGAGCAGAACGCATGGATCATGAGCCAAGACGTATGACAGCTGAAGAAAAAGATAGCCTTCTGAAAGCTTATCATCCAGATTATAGAAAAGACGGTTTTGCAGAGATAAAAATTGGTCCAAATAAAGGACAAAAAGCACCAACAGAGCTTACAGGCTTGCTCCATTCAAATAGCCGTATTTTGAACGAAAAAATCGACCTTAATAAAGTTGATTATGATGTTGATGTTCTTATAATCGGTGGTGGCGGTGCAGGCGCATCTGCTGCTATTGAAGCTCACGAAGCTGGCGCAAATGTTATGATTGTTACAAAACTTCGTATTGGTGATGCAAATACAATGATGGCTGAAGGTGGTATTCAGGCAGCAGATAAAGAAAATGACTCACCTGTTCAGCACTATCTTGATGCTTTTGGTGGTGGACATTTTGCTGCAAGACCAGAATTGCTTAAAAGACTTGTTATGGAAGCTCCTGATGCAATTCAGTGGCTTAACAAACTTGGCGTAATGTTTGACAAAGATGAAAATGGCAGAATGGTAACAACACACGGTGGTGGTACTTCCAGAAAAAGAATGCATGCTTGCAAAGACTATTCCGGTGCAGAAATTATGCGTACACTCCGTGATGAAGTTTTAAACCGTAAAATCTCAGTAGTAGAATTTACATCTGCTGTTGAACTTTTGAAAGATGAAAAAGGTCAGGTTGCAGGTGCGATTCTTCTCAATATGGAAACAGATGACTATATGGTTGCAAAAGCAAAAACAGTTATTATTGCAACAGGTGGTGCAGGTCGTCTTCACTATCAAAACTTCCCAACATCAAACCACTATGGCGCAACAGCTGATGGTCTTGTATTAGGATATCGTGCAGGTGCCCCATTGCTTTATCAAGATACAATACAGTATCACCCAACAGGTGTTGCATATCCATCACAAATTTTTGGTGCATTGGTAACAGAGAAAGTTCGTTCTTTGGGCGCAATGCTTGTTAATGTAGATGGCGAAGCATTTATGCACCCATTGGAAACTCGCGATGTATCTGCGGCTTCTATTATCAGAGAATGTTCGGATAGAAATAAAGGTGTTAAAACACCAATAGGCAGCGGTGTATGGCTTGATACACCAATGATTGAAATGATTGGTGGGGAAGGTACTATCGAAAAGCGTATCCCTGCTATGCTCCGTATGTATATGAATTATGGTATAGATATGAGAAAAGAGCCAATTCTTGTTTATCCAACACTTCACTATCAAAACGGTGGCTTGGAAATCAACGGTGAAGGCTTTACAAAAGCAATTGATAATTTGTTAGTTGCAGGCGAAGCTGTTGGTGGTATTCATGGCAGAAATCGTCTTATGGGTAACTCATTGCTTGATATAATTGTATTTGGCAGAAATGCAGGTAAAGTAGCTGCTGCAAAAGCAAAAGATGTACAAATTGGTACATTGAGCTTGCAACATGTTCAAGAGTATGCAGAAGAATTGGAAAAAGCAGATATTCATACAGGTATGGTATCTCCACAACTTCTTCCACATTATGCTCGTCATGAAAGATAATTCATAACTATATTCATTCTCTAAAAAATGTAAAAATGTCTGTTCAACCCTTTAAAATAGGGAAGGACAGACATTTTTACTTATTAGTAATTTAAACCTAATACAAATTCTATGATTTTATTGTTTACAAAAG
>JAHHUE010000061.1 GCA_020024155.1 Oscillospiraceae bacterium
TTTTTATACAAATACGCCTTATGAAGAAATTGAGATATGTAGTGATTATGTTATTACAAAAAAATTGGCGATACAGATTGCCAAAGAGTTTGCAGAAACAGGAAATCTGTCAAACTGTATAGAATGGGATGAGCTTTAAATAAAAAATTTGGTTACTAAGAGTAACAAGAGCAATATTTTTCTTATTTTAATTTATGGAGTTAGCACCCCAAAAGGAGCTATTTCTTTTTTTCAATTATTTTAATAATTATACAGACAATTGCATATCTATTTGTTACTGATTGTCCTTATTGCAGTGAACATATTGGAGATAAGTATCTTATTTATGTTCCAGACCACTGTCCATATTGTGGAAATAAATTAGAATAAAATGCTGAATTGTATTAGTATTTTTATTACTAAAATCAAATAAAAATAACAATATAATCAAATTTTATGTATTTTACTTGAATATTATAATATAGTAAATATAGTCATATTAAAATTATATAGTTTGATTGCACAAAAAAGAGCTTATCAAATTGATAAGCTCTTTTTTGTTTATTACATTTTTTCAGGAACAGTAATGTTCATAATTTTAAGACAGTTTGCAATTGCATATTTTGTTGCAACACAAAGTGCAAGTCTTGCCTTAGAAAGTGCTTCGTCTTCGCCTTTAACACGACAAGCAGTGTAAAAACGGTGAAACTGTGTTGCAAGGCTGATTGCATATTTTGGCATTTTAGATGGGTCATAAGCTTTGCCTGCTGCAATAATTTCGCTTGGCATATATGAAAGTGTTCTGATAAGTTCAATTTCATTAGAGTCTGTGAGAAGTGACAAATCAGCATTTTCGATATTATCAGTTGTAAGCCCTTCTTCTGCAAGCTGGCGGAGAATACTGCAAATTCTTGCGTGTGCATATTGAACATAGTAAACAGGGTTTTCGCTGTTTTCTTGAATTGCAAGGTCAAGGTCAAAAACAAGATGAGTGTTTGGTTCACGCATATTGAAGAAAAATCTTGCTGCATCAATTGGCACTTCGTCAAGAAGGTCTGTCAAAGTGATAGCTTTACCGGTACGCTTACTCATTCTGATTTCTGTTTTCTTAGGTTTGCCACTTTCATCAAGAATGATGTTTCCGTTTTCGTCTTTTGCATCGCCAACAAGCTTTACAAGCTGCATAAGAACAACATCAAGTTTATCAGCATCAAGACCAAGAGCAGTCATAGCAGTTTTCATTCTTGCAACATGGCCGTGATGGTCAGCGCCCCATACATCAATTGCTTTGTCAAAACCTCTTGTAACAAGTTTATCATAGTGATATGCAATATCTGCTGCAAAGTATGTTGAAATACCGTTTGCTCTAACAAGAACTTCGTCTTTTTCTTCTCCAAGAGCTGTGCCTTTATACCAAAGAGCACCATCTTGTTCATATGTGTATCCGTTTTCTGTAAGTTTTGCAATAGCTTTATCTACATCGCCTTTATTTCTCATTTCTTGTTCTGAGAACCATACATCATAAGAAATACGATATTTTGCAAGGTGGTCTTTCATTGCTTGAATATTTTTTGGAAGAGCATATGCAACCAAAGCCTGTTTTCTTTCTTCAAGAGATACGTTTACATATTTATCGCCGTGAATTTCTTTAAATTCGTTAGCTCTTTGTTTGATGTCTGCACCTTGATAAAAACTGTCATCAAAAGGATAGTTTTCGTCAAAAATTTGCATATATCTTGCTTCAAGACTCATACCAAATTTTTCAATCTGGTTACCAGCGTCATTTATAAGGAATTCTCTTGTAACATCGTAGCCACTCCATTTGAGAACTTCTGCAAGAATATCACCCAAAGCACCACCACGAGCGTTACCAAGATGCATTGGACCAGTTGGGTTTGCAGATACAAATTCTACATTGTATTTTTTGCCTGCACCAAAGTTTGTTTTACCGTATTCTTCTTTGTTTTCCAAAACTGCTTTTACAATTGTTGTAAAGTATTCTTTGCCAAGGAAGAAGTTTATAAAACCAGGGCCTGCAAGTTCTGCTCTTTCAAAGAATGTGCCAGTAAAATCAATGTTTTCAAGAATTGCTGTTGCAATTGCTCTTGGGTTTGATGAAAAAACTTTACTGTTTACCATTGCAACATTGGAAGAGAAGTCACCGTTTTTCAAATCCTGTGGAATTTCCACAACAAATGGGCGAATTTCTGCCTGAGGCAAAGTTCCGTTTTTGATTGCTGTATCAAGACTATTTTTAATAAGAGTGGACACTTGTTCTTTTGCAAGTGTAACACCGTCAAATTTTGAGAGATTCATATTTTTAAAGCTCCTTAATATTTATAGTTATGTTGTTTTCACTTATAAACATTCCACTGGAATTTATTGTGTAAGATAATGAAATATCCCCACCTTTTTCAGAAAGATTGTGCTTAATTTTAACACCAATTATTTCCAAAATCAATGCTCCGGCAACAGTTTCGTAATTGCAGATATTTGTAACGCCTTCTTCAATAGAGAGAATAGAAGGGTGGTCTCCATATCTTGTAATATTTGCACTGTTTTCACAGATTTTAATGGTTGTCATACTTCCTTCAAAACCTGTTGCAGAGCTTTCTTTATAGCAAACATAATATTTGCCGTCTTTTATGTAAAAAGCACCCGTTGTGGTAAGTTCAACGGTTTCTGTATCATCTTCTGTGGTGATAGATGCGTTAAGCTGAATAAGATAATTTTCTTGCATACTACTCCTTAATATCCATAAGAATGGATTTTACATTAACACTTTTCTCAAAAAATATTTTTGCCACATTGTCAAAGTTTTCTGTATTACTTGTGACATAAAATTTTGATGTACCATTAGATGAATTTTCGGTTAGTAAATGCATTTGTTCCAAAACTCTTTTAACTTCCAAAGCTGTTTCCTTGCCAGAATCTATAAGAGCAACTTCACTTCCCATAATTTCCCCAATTACCTTTGAAATAATAGGGTAATGAGTGCAACCAAGTATAAGAGTATCAACATTAAAACTTTTAATTTGAGATAGATATTTTTCTGCACAGTTTCTAATTAAGTCATCATCAATATGTCCAGCCTCTATAAGTGGTACAAAATCTGCACAGCCAATGCTTATAACCTGAGCTGAACTGTCAATTGATTTTATGCGCTGACCCATACAGTCAGATTTTACTGTTGCAGGTGTGGCAATTATGCCAATACGCTTTGTTTTGCTTTGATTTAAGGCTGCATTTACCGTTGGATTGATAACATCTACAAATGGCACATTTAAGTTTTCAAGGTGTTCCTTTGGCACATTGCTTGATATTGTTCCACAAGCAGCGGCAATAAGTTTTACACCTCTTCGTTTAAGAAATTCAACATCGTTTTTTGCAAGCAGATGAAGTTCCTCAACGGTTTTCATACCATAAGGCATTTTTAAGGTATCACCTAAGTATTTTATATCCTCATTTGGCAGACAGTGTAAAAGCTCTTTTACACAGCTAAGCCCACCAACACCAGAGTCAAAAACACCAATAGCCATATTATTCATCGACACAACCCTTTAAACCTAATTGAATAATACCGTCAACAAGTTCAGAATAAGAAAATCCTTCGTGTTGCATAAGTTTTGGATACATACTAATTGTTGTAAATCCAGGTAAAGTATTTATTTCGTTTATAAGAATTCTGTTTGTATCCTTTTCAACAAAGAAGTCAACTCTGGAAAGACCACTGCAACTGAGTGCTGTATAAGCTTTTTTTGCAATTTCTCTTATATTGTCACGAATTTCTTTATCAACATTTGCAGGAATATATGTTTTACTTGTACCAGAATTGTATTTGTCATCATAATCGTAGAAAGCTGCTGATGAACCAATTTCGCCAACTTCACTTGCAATAAGTTCTGGCACATTGCCATAAACAGCACATTCTACTTCATGTCCTGTGATAAATTCTTCAAAAACAACTTTGTTATCATGCGCAAGAGCAAGATTTACTGCATTTCTCAATTCATCTTTATTTTTAACTTTTGAAATACCAACGGAAGAACCGGAACGGCTTGGTTTTACAAACATAGGGTATCCAAGCTTTGCAGAAAGTCTTTTTTCAATTTCATCAAGATTTATAGCTTCAAAATCATGAATAAAGTCCCATTTACATCTTTCAATGCCAAGTTGGTCAAAAATAATATTTGCATAAACTTTATCCATACAAGCAGCGGAGGCAAATGTCTGACAACCACAGTATGGAATACCTGCCAAATCCAAAAGACCTTGAATAGTTCCGTCCTCGCCGTTTTTACCATGAAGAACAGGGAGAACGACATCTATTTTTTCAATAAAGATTTCACTGTCATATATTTTTATAATACCTTTTGTTGTTTTGTCTGGGCTTATGAAGCAAGGCACACAGTCTGGATGTTCATGCCATTTATTAGATAATATATCATCGGTAGAACCAGGAAAAAACAACCATCGACCTTTTTTTGTTATACCTACTTTAACAACATCGTATTTATCAGTTGGAATATTGTCAATGATACTTTTGGCACTCATAAGGCTTATTTCGTGTTCACTGGAAACACCACCAAAAATAACACAAACTTTAGTTTTTGCCATAATAACCTCCTAAATGTAGGGCATATTAACCCATTATCATTTATATTCTTTTATAATAACATATATTACATATAAAAAAAACCCTTTTTACAAAGTTTTTCACACAAAAATTATTGACTTTTATTTTAATAATATGTTATACTTATAACACCTCTTATGCAGGTTTATTTTTTATGCAAAAATTTTTTGCGGCCGTAAGAGGGAGGCTAACTTTAAATGGAGGTGCCGAAATGAGAGTTAGAATTACACTTGCATGTACAGAATGCAAACAGCGCAACTACGACACAATGAAAAATAAGAAAAATACTCCAGACAGAGTTGAACTTAACAAATACTGTCGTTTTTGCAAAAAACACACTCTTCACAGAGAAACTAAATAATTGAAGGAGACAAGAGCGATGGCAGACAAAAAAGAAAAAGTTGGCTTTTTTGGCTCTATCAAAAACTTTTTCAGCAATTTAGGCAAAAGATTTAAAGATATTAAATCAGAAATGAAAAAGATTGTATGGCCTACAAAAGCTCAGGTTATCAACAATACTCTTGTTGTAATTGCTGTTTCAGTGATTGCAGCTATCGTAATCTTCGGATTAGATACAGTGTTTGGTTTCATTGTAAGACTTATTTATCAAAACGTTTAAAGCGAGGTGTAGACTATGTCAGAGGCAAAATGGTATGTGGCACACACATATTCCGGCTATGAAAACAAGGTAGCTAAAAGCCTTGAAGCAATCGTGGAAAACCGCCGCTTGCATGATTTGATTCAGGATATCAAAGTTCCAACTGAAACTTTGGTTGAAATCAAAGACGGCAAACGCAAAGAAAAAGAAAATATTCTTTTCCCTTCATATGTGTTTGTCAAAATGGTTTTAACAGACGATACCTGGTATATCGTGCGCAATACTCGTGGTGTTACAGGCTTTGTTGGCGCATCATCATCAAAACCTTCTCCACTTTCTACAAAAGAAGTGGAAGCTATGGGTGTTGAAACAAAAACACAGACAATCGACTTCAAAGTGGGCGATAATGTGGAAATCACAGACGGCCCATTGGCTGGCTTTATTGGTGTTGTTGATGCAATTGACACTGAAAGCGAAAAAGTAAATGTAAGAGTATCAATGTTTGGCAGAGAAACTGCAACAGAACTTTCACTTTTACAGGTTAAACCAATTTAACAAAACAAGGTAAGAGTCACCATTAGTGATTTTTATAGGGCGGTTTAAAGCTGCCCGTGGGAGAGCAGAAAAGTTCTGCTCGATAGCTTACCACATTTATCGGAGGTATTTAAAATGGCTCAAAAAGTTACTGGATATATCAAACTCCAGATTCCAGCTGGCAAGGCAACTCCAGCACCACCTGTTGGTCCAGCTCTTGGTCAGCATGGTGTAAACATCATGTCTTTCACAAAAGAATTTAACGAAAGAACACAGAAAGATATCGGTTACATTATCCCTGTTGTTATTACAGTATATGCAGACCGTTCATTCAGCTTTATTACAAAAACACCACCAGCTCCAGTTCTCATCAAAAAAGAACTTGGTCTTGAATCTGCTTCAGGTGTTCCAAACAAAACTAAAGTTGGTCAGTTGACAAAAGAACAGGTTAAGAAAATTGCTGAAATGAAAATGCCTGACCTTACAGCAGGTAGCTTAGAAGCTGCTATGAGCATGGTTGCAGGTACAGCTCGCAGCATGGGCGTTACAGTAGAAGAATAATATAAACATATTTACTCAACATTAGTGGGAGGAAATTTCCGTTTGACCACAGGAGGATATTAATGAAACACGGTAAAAAATATACAGACAGCAAAAAGCTTGTTGAAAAAACAAAGCTTTATGAATTAGAAGAAGCTTGTGGTTTGTGTGTAGACACAGCTAAAGCTAAATTTGACGAAACAGTTGAATTGCATGTTCGTCTTGGTGTTGACTCTCGTCACGCTGACCAGCAGGTTCGTGGTGCAGTTGTATTGCCACATGGTACTGGTAAAAATGTTAAAGTTCTCGTAATCGCTAAGGGCGATAACGAAAAAGCAGCTCTTGAAGCAGGTGCAGACCTTGTAGGTGCAGAAGAAATGGTTGCTAAAATCCAAAACGAAGGTTTCATGGATTTTGACGTTTTAATCACAACTCCTGACATGATGGGTCTTGTTGGTCGTTTGGGTAGAGTTCTTGGCCCTCGTGGTCTTATGCCAAACCCAAAAGCTGGCACAGTTACACCAAACGTTGCTCAAGCTGTTAAAGAAGCTAAAGCAGGTAAAATCGAATACCGTCTTGACAAAGCTAACATTATCCACGTTCCAGTAGGTAAAGCTTCATTTGGTAAAGATAAACTTATCGAAAACATTTCCACAGTTATGGAAGCAATCGTTAAAGCAAAACCAGCAGCAGCAAAAGGTCAGTACATTCGTTCTGCAGCTATTGCTACAACAATGGGTCCTGGCGTTAAACTCAACAACACAAAATTTGGTGGCTAATTTATAAATTAGCTATTGACAATAGTTATATACTGTTGTATAATAAATAAGCTGTTTTAAGACAGCAGGTGCAATTACGCATAAAAGGTTATTCCTTGCCTGCCGAGAACTAAGCGTAAATATCTATTTATAGAATTATTAGGCTTGTTTTCTGCAAAAGGGAACAAGCCTTTTGTGTTTGCAAAAGAAAACTACACAGCCTCTTTTCATAGGAAAAAGGTTATTTGTTTTAAAAATAATAAGAGAGGTGACAACATTGGCAAGCGAAAAAATCTTAGCTGGTAAAAAAAGCTACGTTGAAGGCATTAAAGAAATTCTTGATGCTTCACAGGGCGGTGTTGTATTTGACTACAAAGGAATCTCTGTAGAAGAAGATACAAAATTGCGTAAAGAACTCAGAGAAGCTGGCGTTCACTATGAAGTTATCAAAAACACAATGCTCAAAATTGCTATCAAAGGCACAAGCATTGAAGGTCTTAGTGATGTTCTTAGTGGTTCAACAGCTGTAGCTATCGCAAATAATGAAGACCCACTTGCAGCAGCAAGAGTTCTTCATAAATTCTGTGAAGCTTCAAAAGGTAAATACGAAATCAAAGGCGGTTACATGGACGGCGAAGTTCTCGACGTTGCAGGCGTTAAGACTTTGGCTACATTACCAAACAGAGAAGGCTTACTCTCTATGCTCCTTTCTGCACTTACAGGCAACCTCAGTGGTTTGGCTCGTACAATCGATGCAGTTAGAGCTCAGAAAGAAGAAGAGCCAGCAGCTTAATTTTAGTTAAGCAATCCTAATATTTTAAAATAAGAAATTCGGAGGACATTTAATATGGCAAGCGAAAAAATCGTAAAATTTGTTGAAGAAATCAAAACTCTTACAGTTCTTGAATTGGCAGAACTCGTAAAAGCTATCGAAGAAGAATTTGGTGTTACAGCAGCAGCTCCAGTTGTTATGGCAGGTGGCGCAGCAGCTCCAGCAGCAGAAGAAAAAACAGAATTTGATGTAGTTCTCGTTGAAGCAGGTGCTTCAAAAATGGGCGTTATCAAAGCTGTTAAAGAACTCACAGGTCTCGGCCTCAAAGAAGCAAAAGACCTCGTTGACAACGCTCCAAAAACAATCAAAGAAGCAGTTGCAAAAGCAGAAGCTGAAGAACTCAAAACAAAACTTGAAGAAGCTGGCGCTAAAATCGAACTCAAATAATTTGAGATTTTTTATAAGTCAATTAAAGGCATCGTGATTACGATGCCTTTTTCTTTTTGTGTAAATTTATATTATATTGTATTGAGATAGTTGATTATTTTAAAGTAAAATTTACTCAAAATCATAGTTATTATATAGATAGTATTTAATTATTCTAAAATAAAATTTTTTAAAATTATATTGATTACATAAAAATATTCTAGTATTTAAAAATCTTTCAAGACAATATTAGTATTATATAGAGATTGTAGGGTACTATTATAAAGAGTAATTTGATTAAAAAGATATTTTTATTTCATATAAGAAAATATTTAATTATTCTAAAATAAAATTTCCTTGAAACAAACTGTAAAATATTTTAAAATAATTTAATTATAATAATATATCATGATTAGTTATCAAATATAATAAACATATTTTAAATATTTTCATTGTTTTTAAATTTCTGTTGTTTTTCCTTTGTCTCGCGTAATGTTTGATATTTATATCTTGTTGCAATTCCACCTCTAATATGTCGCTGTTCTTTGTTTAATTGTAGAACTTTTGCAACTTCATTATATAGAGCAGAATTTTCTTGCTTTAATTTTTTTGTTATATCTTTATGTACAGTTGATTTTGATATACCAAACATCTTTGCAGCACCTCTCACAGTGTCACCACTGTCAACGATATATTGTCCTATTGCTACACATCTTGATACATTTACATTTTGTATATATTCAGCATAAAAGTTATTCATCATAATCTCCAATATAAAAAGGATTTGTATATCTTTATTCTCATATAGTTAAAAAAAGAACAATAATAAATTTATGCACATAATATGACAAAATAATAAATCTTTATTTGTTAATATATAATGGTATTTAAGTTATAACTATCCATCTTTATTTAAATTATTAAATCTTAACAACTATTTTATACGAATTTACAATTTGACATAAAAAGTCATATTCATGTGATATTTGTACAAAAAATACATATTTTTCACATAATTTTTGAAAAATTTGTATATAAGTGCTTGCAAAAAAATGTATACATGATAAGATAATAATGAATAGTTTTATAAATAATATAATATATTATTATTTATATATATTTAAT
>JAHHUE010000062.1 GCA_020024155.1 Oscillospiraceae bacterium
AAATAATTATTAGTAAAATAGATTTATTATGAATAAAAATATATATTTTTATTTTTAAATGTTGAATTTTAAATATACTGTAAAGGTTTGTAACTTTACAGCTTGTTTTTATATAATAGACATATAAACTTGACAAAATAAGCACAAAAGTATAAACTTAAATTAGTTAGCACAAGCTAACTAAAAGTCTAATATTCTTTTAGGAGATATTATGAAAACAGAACAATTAAACAATTTATCTAATGAATATAATGAAAATGGATGCTACTATCTTGTGGAATCTGATGGTGATGTAATGATGCGATACCATGAAGTCTTTGATGGAATAACATTGGTTTATGAAGATATTCATGCAGAAAATTGTATTTATAGAAAAATAAACAATGACAATACTTTTGAAATTCGACATTGCAGGGAAGGGCGATTTGAAGGAAATACAACAAGTGGTTTTTTCTACATGGGACCAGGAGATTTATCAATTTACAAATCTCAAAATGAAATAGATGAGTATAATTTTCCACTTCACCATTATCATGGTATTACTATAATTATAGATATAGAGAAAGCACCACAGTGTTTCTCATGCTTTTTGAAAGATGTTAATGTTAAACCTGAAAATCTTATGAATAAATTTTGCAAAACCACAGAAGCATTTGTTGCAAGGTCTATGCCATCTATTGCTCATATTTTTGATGAACTATATTCTATACCAAAATGTATTTTAGAGGGTTATCTAAAAGTTAAGGTTTTGGAACTAATGTTATTTTTATCAAGTATAGATACTAAAACTGATGAAATAGTTGAAAGAAGTTTTTCACACAATCAAAAGATTCTTGCTCAAAATATATCATCATATTTATTAGACCACATAGATTGTAAAATTACATTAGAACAATTAACAGACATATTTCATGTTTCAGGTACTCAGATAAAATCAAGTATAAAAGCTGTATATGGTGTTTCTTTACATAATATGATAAGAATTCAAAAAATGCAGTCAGCTGCAAGATTGTTGCAGGAAACAGATTTAACTATATTAGAAATTGCAGGCAGACATGGCTATGATAATGCAAGTAAGTTTGCCAGTGTGTTTAAATCATATATGGGACTAACTCCTAAAGAATATAGAAATAAACCAACTAAAATAGAAAATGTATATACTTAAAAATTTAATTGTCTAAATGGAGCATAAAACAGTCTACTTGGAGCAGAACAAATTTAAAAAAATGTGTATGATATACTCATCTCCAAAGGAAAGGAGAAAATTTTAAACCAAAAGTTAGCAACTGCTAACCAAAGGAGGCTAGGAATTTTATATGAGTGTTGTAATAGTTGGCGGAAACGAAAGAATGATTCGCAGATATAAAGATTTATGCAAAGAATATAATTGCACAGCAAAAGTATTTATAGAAATGAATAGTTCGCTTAAAGATATCGGTAATCCTGATTTGTTAGTTCTGTTCACTAATACAATATCACATAAAATGGTCAACTGTGCGCTTAATGGTGTTAAAGGACAAAATGTAAGTGTTGAGCGTTGCCATACAAGTTCTATATCTGCATTAAGAAATATCTTAATACAACATGTTTAAAAGGAGAATGGCTTATGTCTGATGAAATGTTTGTCTGTCATTGTTCACCGACATTGGCAGGAATAAAAGTTGGAAATATGTTTTCTTGTTCATATAACTCAACAAAAGAATTGATGAGTTATATTAGAAAATTAAATGGCGTATTAGTTAATAAAGGACTTAGAGTAATTCCACTTAAATATGGAAATGGCAGAGCATTGATTTATGCTTTTAGATTAAAAGCTCTTGATAATGTTTTGAAAAATCCTGTTGCAGTATCTATACTTAAAAAATATGGATACACAGATATAAATGTAAAATCTTGTGTTTCTCATCTCTTAAAAAGATTTCATTCTTATGATGAATTTCCACATGAAGTTGGTTTGTTTTTAGGTTATCCACCTGAAGATGTTTGTGGATTTATTGAAAACAGAGCAGAAGGTTACAAGATTGTTGGTAACTGGAAAGTTTATGGAGACGAAAAGGCTGCTGAAAAAACTTTTAACAGATATAAGAGATGTACAGCTAGTTATTGTAGTCAATTAAAAAAAGGTTGTAGTATTGAACAGCTTACAGTTGCTGGTTAATATAATTGAAAAAGAAAGGTAATAAAAATAATGAGTAAAGTTGCAATTGTTTATTGGAGTGGTACAGGAAACACAGAAGCTATGGCTGCTGCTGTGGCAGAAGGAGCAAAAGGTAAAGGTGCAGAAGTTTCTGTATTGAACTGTACTGAATTTACAGCTGATATGGTAGATATGTATGATACTATCGCTTTTGGTTGTCCTTCTATGGGTAGTGAAGTTTTAGAAGAAAGCGAATTTGAACCAATGTTCACATCTTGTGTTCCAAAATTGAGCGGCAAGAAAATTGGTTTGTTCGGTTCTTATGGCTGGGGCGACGGCGAATGGATGAGAACATGGGAAGAAGATTGTATCAGCGCAGGTGCTGTTCTTGCTTCTGAATGTGTTATTTGCAATGAAGCACCAGACTCTGAAGCTGAAGAAAATTGTAAGAAATTAGGCGAAAGCTTAGCTTAAATTTAAAAGTTTACATCATAACATATCCTAATATATATAATAAATCTCCCAAAAAAATGAGAGCCTGTAAGGGCTCTCATTTTTATTGTAATATTATTTAAAATAGGCTTATATAATAGTAAATAGTTTATCTATAACATCATCACTTATTTTTATTTTACGGCGATTACATATAATTTCAAGTTGATTATGTAATTCATTTTTTAAAATATTTTTATCTAAATTTAAAATATTTGTACACTGCTGGCATATATATGATGCTATTTCATATTTACTTTTAGTGAACATAGGGGAATAGGTTAGAGTTAGTAAACATAAATATGCAATGTCTTGCTCTGTAATTCCTTCTTTAACAGACTCAAAATCTACACCATATATTTTTTCATCATAATAAATAAAGTTTCTTAAATGACAATCACCTAGAATCATATTTTTATTATAATGTTTATTTAAAATAGAATAGCATTGTTTTAACCAGATAAACAATTTATCAAATACACTGAAAATATCAATAGTATAATTACCATTTTCGTACATTTCTAGAAGGTCAATTAAAATTGTTCCGTCAATGTGTTCGTAAAAAATATCTGTATTTTGTATTTTAAGTATTTTGGGCACATAAATATAGTTAGAAGTAAGCACATTGCATACTTCTAACTCTTTAAAAAAACATTCGTTATTATTGAATTGTTTCAGTACAACTTTACTAGTTGTATTGTCTGAATTAAGTAAATCAATTAAATTTACAGAATTTCGTTTTGATGTAAAATTTTTAATATAACTGTATTCCATATTATTTAATATTTTCTGCTGAAATTTGTATTTTTGAATTTGCAGGTGCAATACCAGCACTTCTTAAAGCTTTTTGCACAGCTTTTTCCAATAACTGAGCCTCTGCAATATCCAAATCTATTAACTTGCCATCTAATGTTAAGTTTAAAGTTGGTTTTTTTCTAAGACATTGGTCAATACTAGCTTCACCCTTTAAAATCTTAGAAGAAAGTTCACGACAAGACATTCCACACAAATCACAGCCTAAATCATCTGCAAATGGAAGTTGAGGAAATACATATTTTTCAACCATGTCAGCCAATACTTTTATATTTTCAATTGCATTGACAATAGGTAAATTATCTATGGAACTTTGAGTATTTGCAATTTGTCCAGAAACAACAAAAGTTAAATCGTTTATTCTTGATAATGCGTCTGATTCTTCTTTGGCTGTAACAATTCTTGGAACAGAACTATAATAATCTCCTTCTAAAATGAGGTAATCATAATCATATAAGGACACAAGTTCTCTATATGTAAGTTCCTTAGAAAACATAACAGCTGTTTCATTTTCTGCCCAAGTTGTAACTTGTTGAGAGCCGGCGAGTCTATGACGATGAGAATTAGTTCCTTTTGTATCAATTGTAAACTTATGGTCACCAGAAGCTCCTCTGGAACAATGACAAATACCATTTTGGAAAAGCTTGCATCGACTACCACAACTTATAGATTTAACAGTACCAACACTATATCCACGACTGGATAATTCTTTAATTAGTCCCTCAACAACAGTTGTTTTTCCAGATCTACTTATACCCACAACTGTCAAGATACGCATATCGGATGTGGTATATTTATTTCTAGCCAATTTTATTCTCCTTCTTTTGCAATCAGTTTAGTGTCAATAAATTTGTATTATACATAACCAATATTATAAATAGATATTCCATTGCTTAAAAGAGTAGAGAAACTTTCAGGTATTTCAATACATAGTGACTTGATGATGACGTAAATATGGTTAAAGGAGAACATATTTGAATGTCACTTTTCAGCAAATTATCCAATTAAAACTGCAATATAAAACAAAAAAGCAATCCCTCATTGAAAAAAGAGATTGCAGCAACAACAAACACTCCACCTAAGGCTGTTTGTTAAACGCTGTCACCTTTTCAAAAGAAGGCAAGACGATTTCTCATCAAACCCTGGCTTTGCTCCATAGATAAATAGTCCTATAAATAATCTTTAAAATCCTTAGGATATCAAAGCTCGGAGACAATATTAAATTTTCTCATAGATAAGTATAAACGGATGAATATAAATTGTCAATAGATAAAAAGATTTTGAAAACAAAATGTGAATTGTTTGACAAATTGATGGATGTAGAGTAGAATATTAAAGTACATAAATTTGTACTCAGATTATATAAGAAGGAGGAGAACATATGTCTGAAGAAAAGAAAAAAGGAGTATTTGATAAAGAATATTCCAGACGCCAGTTCCTTAAAATTTCAGGTAAGGGATTGGCAGGTGTTACAATGACAGCAACTATGCTTTCTTTGATAGGATGTAGCCAACAGGATATTGATGACGGTCTTGTTGATTCAGTTGCTTTGCCAAAGGGATTATTGGTTGCTAATCGTGCAAAATGTGTAGGTTGCCAACGCTGTGAAACAAACTGCACACTTGCAAATGACGGAAAGGTTATGCCATTTATTGCTCGCTTGAATTTACGCGATAATTTTTATTTTGGTGAACCAGGTGTTACAGAAGATTATAAACATGGTGATGGTATTTATGGTTTGTGGAACTTTGGTCCAAAAACATGTCGCCAATGTAAAGAACCTGCTTGTTTAAAAGCATGTCCTAAAGGTGCTATTATTGCAGACCCTAATACAGGGGCAAGAGTTGTTCAATCTGATAAATGTATCGGTTGTGGTGCTTGCACTGCTGCATGTCCATGGCACATTCCAGTAGTAGACCCAGAAACTAAGAAATCCACAAAATGTATCACATGCGGTGCTTGTGTTCAGGGATGTCCAACAGGAGCTTTGTCTATAATTGACTGGAAAGATCTTGCTGAAGCACTTTAATTCAAATACAAAATAAAAGGAGGCTATATAAATGACATATGGTTGGACAGGAAAACTTTTGCGTGTTAACTTGTCAACAGGTTCTATAACAACAGAAGATTCTTCCAAATACAATGATTATATAGGTGGTGCCGGCCTTGGCGATCGTATTATATACGATGAAGTTCCAGTTGGTACAAAACCTTATGATGAGGCTAACAAACTTATCTATGCTGTTGGTCCAAATACAGGAACAAGTGCTCCTTGTTCAGGTAGAACTACAATTACATCTTTAAGTACATATACAAAAGACAATATGGTTGTAAATGCACATATGGGTGGTGAATTTGCAGTTCAGTTAAAATATGCTGGTTATGATGCTCTTATTGTTGAAGGTAAAGCAAGTTCCCCAGTATACATTAAAGTTGATAATGACAACGTATCTATTGAAGATGCATCTGACTTGTGGGGCAAAACAACACGAGAAACAAGTAAATTGATTTGTGAAAAAGAAGGTCAAGGTTTCTGTGTAACATCAATTGGCCTTGCAGGCGAAAATATGGTTAACTTGGCATGTATGATAAATGCTGCTAACCACTGTGGTGGCGCTGGTACAGGTGCTGTTATGGGTTCTAAAAATCTTAAAGCTATTGCTTTGTATGGTAGTGGCTCAGTAAAAGTATCAAACCCAGCTAAAATTTTGGAACTTAACAAACATGTTATAAGTGACTTGATGGGCTCAAACAATAACCACGTTGTTCCATCAACAGAACGTCCATGGGCAGAATATTCCAATCCAAGTAGCCGTTGGACAGGTCGCCCAGGTCTTACTTGGGGCGCAGCAGAAGGTGGGGCAGTTGATACTGGCGATGCACCTCCAGGTGAACTAAATAAATTTGGTTATCGTTGTCAGAAAGCATATATGGACTTTGGCCCAGTTTCTGAAAAATACACAGTAAAAATGACTGGCTGTACATCATGTCCAGTTCGTTGCTCCTCAGTTGTTTATCTTCCTGAATTGGAAAAAGAAGGCTATACATCTGCTGTTTCAAACACATGTATGCCAAACTTTATGTGGAGCAAAATAGTTAAAAACTATAAAGATTATGTGGAACCAGAAGACGGTAGATTTTACTTCAATGTAGCATGTATGTCAACTGCTGATGATTTGGGATTGTGGGATAACTATGGTGAACTTCCAAACACAATTGCATACTTCATCAACAACGGTTTACTTGAAAAAATTCTTCCAGCTGATGAATTTAATAGCTTGAAATGGGACCTATATGAAGCAGGAGATGCAGGTTTTGTAAAAGATATCATGTATCGTATATCTAAAAAAGAAGGCGTTATTTCAACTTTGGGTGAAGGTGCATACTTTGTAAACGAACGATATAAAAAATTATTGGGTGGTAAATATCTTAATGCACATGAAATGTCTGTTTGGTCTCCATTAGGTTGGTCAAAACACCATGGTAATGAAGCAGCAGCTCAAGTTGGTGCTCTTATAAACAATGTTTACAACCGTGACTGTATGTGCCATACTATTGTTAATATTACAGGTTCAGGCCTGCCATACGAAGTACAAAAAGGTATTATTGATGGTTTGTTTGGTGAAGGTGCTTTGGATAAACCAAAAGCTTACACACCAGTAAATCAAGCAAAAGCTAAATTTGCTAAATTTGGTGTTGTAAAACAATCCTTGCATGACTCATTTACATTATGTAACTGGGTATGGCCTATGACATTCTCTCCAAGAAAAGATAGAGACTATAAAGGTGATTTAACAATTGAATCACAGTATATGTCAGCTATTACAGGCGAAAAATGGACAGAAGAAAGTCTTGACTTTGCAGCAGAACGTGTTATTCAATTGCAACGTGCAATGCAGGTTCTTTGGATGAATACTGTTGATATGCGTAATGCACATGATAAGATTACAGATTGGCCATTTGATATGGAACCAGATTTCAAACCATTTGAGGAAGGTACAATTAAACTTGACCGTGAAGATATGATTAAAGCATATACATTGTTCTATAAAGAAATGGGTTGGGACGAAAAAACAGGTGCTCCAACACGCGAAACTCTTGAAAAATTTGGTTTGAATGATGTTGCTGAAAAATTGGCATCATTGAACTTGTTACCATAAGTTTATAATTTATAATACTAAATAGTCAGGCAATTTATTTGCTTGACTATGAAGTGTTATTTTATTAAACCTACTTTGAAAAGAGGAACTTTTTATGAACGATAAAGAGTTAGAAGCTATTGAGAATGGATTGAGCGAAGAAACTCTAAAAGCAATGGAAGAAGCTTTGGATGCAGCTGAAAAAGAAAAAAACAGAAAATTTACTGAAGAGGAATTGATGGCGAAACATATCAATGAAGTTACTCACAGTGAAAAACTGGTTGCATATTCAGTTGTAACACTTAGCCCACCAGAAGGTGTTTCCAAAGAAAGAGCCAGAGAAATATTGAAAAACATTGGCAATGACGATGCCCTTGCATCTATAAAGTCAATAAAAGGCAGTAAAGATATTTACTATTATGATTCTGATATAATGACAGACCGTTTTGCAGAAGTTCAGTCTCTTATACAAGATAAAAACATACTAGAAACAATTGCAAGTGCAGTAAGACATGACTGCAAGGTTTATCCAAGACCACTTAGAATGAAAGTTTTATTGGATAGTCCGTATTTTTATTCTGAAGATGAGATTCTTGGAGCTCTTGCTCGTATGAAATTATCAGAAGATTATTCAGATATAGATACTGTATCAGCATCTAATGGTAAAATATGCATTTATTCTACTTTGTATATGAGCAAAAAATATGCTAAAGCTCTTTGCGAAGAAATGGAAGTAGAGTGGATGAGGAATCTTTAACTTTATATTTGTGTTAATTTTAAATACTCTATATTTGTAATATATTATTTTTTATATATAGCTTTTCATATTTATGTAATAATAGTAATTGAACATTTTTAATATGTAATTTGATATGTAAAAAGGAGAAATTAATATGTTTGGTAAAATTGGTATGGGTGAACTTTTACTTATTTTAGGTATTGTTTTAATTATTTTTGGACCATCTAAATTGCCAGCACTTGCAAAAAGTATGGGTCAAGCTGTAAAAGAATTCCGTAAAGGCACTCAAGAAGTAACAGATAAAATTGAAAAATTTGCTGACGAACCAGCTGTTGCTGAGGAAGAAAACAAAGAAAAAACTAGCAAATAATACTTACATAGGCTAATTATTGGAGGCGCTGCATTTGAGTAAAAATAACGAAATGCCACTTTTAGACCATTTATCAGAGCTTAGAAAAAGGCTTACAGTAGTAGTGGCTGTAAATGTTGTTGTTGCGATGTTGATTTTTAATATAGCCGGTAGGGTTATGGACTATCTTCTTGCAATTAATCCAGGTATGCAACTTGTATATATATCTCCCTCAGAGCTATTGTTAGTATATATTCAGATATCATTTATAGCATCTTTTATACTATGTTCTCCAATAACCCTTTATGAAATATGGGCGTTTTTAGAGAAAGGGCTATATAAGAGGGAAAAAATATATGTTTTGGTTTCGCTTTTCTTTGGTTTGATTTTCTTTGCCGTAGGTGTTTTGTTTTGTTATGAAATGGTTCTTCCTCTTACACTGCAATTTTTTGTTAGAATTGCAATAGATGAAGTTTCAGCTATGATTTCTGTTAAGTCTTATGCAAATTTTATAAATATAATGCTTGTATCTTTTGGCGTTGTATTTGAAATGCCAGTAATCATATTCTTGCTCACAAAACTTAATATAATGAAACCTGAATTTTTGAAGAAAAATCGTGGTGTAATTATTGTTGCAATATTTGTTTTTGCTGCAATTATCACACCTC
>JAHHUE010000063.1 GCA_020024155.1 Oscillospiraceae bacterium
GTGCTTTACTATCCAGTGGTACATAAAAACAGCCAGCATATACCACACCGAAAAAAGCTGCTAAACAGTCGGTGCTTTTTTCCATTAAAATTGCAACAGGTTGTTTTATTGAACTGATAGAAGCTGTTTTACTGCCTATAGATTTAGCAATGTTTATCATTTCACTGTATGTATAAGTTTTTTTGTTATCTACAAATGCAATTTTTTCAGGGTAATTTTTTGCAGAATTTTCTAAATATTCTAATATATTTTTTTGCATATTTATGCCCCTTTTATTAAATACTATAATTTTCTAATAATAATGTTTACAATATCCGCAACAGATTCCATTGATGTGATTTCTTTCATAGTTAGCCCAATATTGAATGAGCTTTCTACTAATGCAATGATATTGATATGTTCTAAACTATCCCATCCTTCAATATCTTTACCACATGTTTCCATACTTATTTGAAGATTTTCGTTATCAAAGTTTTCTCTAATGATATTTGCAACAATATTAAATATTTCTTCTTTATTCATTAATTAAACCTTCCTGTTTTTTATTTTTCCATGTACATAAACAATATGTAATGAAGATTAAGGAAATAATTTCAGACAATCTCCAGTACCATGGCGATTTAAATCGTAAGGAGATATTTCCATCATAATTAGCTGGTATATTTATATTTATCAGTCCATTTTCTCCATCAATTATTTCAAAATAGTTGTTATTATCATCATTTATGACATAGCCTTTGTAATTAAAATATGGAAATATTATGGTGTCTGGTTGGGAATTATTTTGGCATGAAATATCCATGTTAGTCCCTTTTTCTTTAATGACTGTTAATTTAGAATTATTAGATACAGGTTGTCTTTTTAAAGAGTAAAGTGTATTGACATCTGTTATATCTCGTAAATATTCGCCAGCACTAACGAAAGGTGAGTAAATAGATGGTTCATCATATGGGTATATGAATCTTTCTTCATGAAAGTATTCTTTGATAAAAAATCCCATAAGCACAGCTGATACCGTTATAATCATTATATTAATGCTTAAAAACAGTTTTGTTTTATTCAAATAATTTAATTCTGTTAATATAAATCCCAGCAATAATGATAAAAGTGGAATTGCTAATGATAAATATCTCCATGGAAATTGAACTTGAACTAATATATTTCCAACGAATGTATTAGTTCCTATGTAATCCCATGGAAAAATGTTAGACGATAAAATAAGTGTAATACTTGACATAACTGTCAATAAAATAATGCTCTTTTTATTTTTTGCGATAAATAAAAAGATAAATCCAGCAAATAATGTAAATATTAAAATTATACCTGGGGTTAAAGTAGGATTTTTAATATACCATTCTTCAAAGTCGAAAGGACCTGTTTTTACTGACAAGTAATCTTTTAACATTACACCGATCTGCTGTATGTACTTTTCAGATTCTATTGTTTGGTTGATTTTTACTTTGACATTTAAATAGTAATCAATCAAAGGAACAACAAAAAATAATGACATCAAAATTGTTTTAAATACAGCAATAATATATGTTTTTATAGTATTGATATTAAGAGTTGATTTTAAAGTCAAAATACAAAATATAATTAAGATGAAAACAATCATCTGCGTTGTTAATATATGAGTATTTATTATACATGTCATTGCAAATGCTAGCAATGTGGAGGCTTTTCTTAATGTTGCGCTATTTATTGTTGTATATATTGTATATATTGCAAGACATAAAATAGGAATAAATACTTTACAACTATATTCACCGATTGCTGCTCGAATATACGTTGTCAAAATACTAAATTCAGCAATTGAATATACAAATGTCACAACAAGTGCTATATTTTTATTATTAAATATCTTATTAAAACAAATATACGAAACTATGACAATTAAAATATTAATTAATAAAATATGTAATTTATATGCTTCAATTATAGAAAATTTAAACAATCTTAGCATTGCTGGGAAATATAGCAAAAAATCACCATAATAAATTGATGAAGGATATCCATATCCATTATTCCAATAAGATGCCATTCTTACAGGAAAAACACCATTTTTTAGTTCGTTATATAAGCCTTCAATTCTAGCTAAATGAAAATATATATCATGACCAGGAAATAGTCCTTTTTTTATTAACGGTAATGAAATAACTCCTATAATAGAGATTAATATTAGGTATATATACCAATTTTGTTTTATTTGTTTATAAAAAATAATAATTAGGTCAATTAAAATAAAAAAAGCAATAATATATACTAATATTTTATAAAAGATAAAATTATTTTGATACAATGTAATATTGTTTATTTCTAAATTGCCAATATTATTATAAGAAACTAACACTTCAAAGTCAGAAATGTCATTTAAAACATCAAAATTATATACAATTTCGTTTTTAAATGGTTGCAACGCAGTTTGATTAATTAAGATATTATCCGTTGTTGCTGACCTTGGCCAAAATGTTTGAACAGAATCTGTTTGGTAATTTAACTTTAATGTATATGAACCTTTTTTTAACGCCATATATGGCCCATAAATAATTGGAATTGGATCATTAGTATTTAATTGATTTTCTTCGACTTTCCAAATTTCATCATGTTGTATATAATCTGATTGCCAATCAGACAATGAAACATTTAGGTTTGTTAGAGACGTTTGTTTATTTAATGCGAATATATAACATATTAATATAATTAATTGTGATATAAGTATAAATTTAAAATATTTTTTCATTATCAATCCTTGTGTTATTTTACATTTGTTTTTCGTATAATGTAAATAGGCCTATTTTGGAAGCTAAATATGTTTTAGACATATACTATCCAAGTATATCAATAGATAAGAGTTGAATTTCTCCAATCATAAGCATAATAGAAATTAAAATTGGAAAACTGGAAACAGGATCACCTATAAACATTGCTTTTAATACATAAAATAGCATCATTAGAAATGCAACGATACAAATTAGTATACCTAAGATAGAAGATATAACAAGTGGAGCTGCAGAAAATGCAACTATGCCATCTATGCTATATACAAACAATTTCCCAAAGTTCCATTTTATTTGACTGGCGATTGTTTCTACATTTTCGTATTCTAACCAAAGAGTTTTAAAGCCGACCCAAGATAAAATACCTTTAGAAAAACGGTTGTATTCACACATAGAAACAACTGCGTACACCATTTCTCGTTTCATCATTCTGAAATCTCTTGCACCATCTACAATTTCGGTTTTAGAGATCTTGTTAACAAGTTTATAGAACATTCTAGCAAAGAAAGAGCGAATAGGAGGTTCGCATTTGCGGTCGATTCTGCGTGTGCCAACACAGTCATAATCGTTTTGTTCAATTTCATCTATCATTTTACCAAGTAGACTAGGTGGATCTTGTAAGTCTGCATCCATTAAAACAATATAATCTACCGTTGTATTTTTTAGCCCGGCATACATTGCACCTTCCTTGCCAAAATTACGGGAAAATGATATATATTTTGCATTTTTATCTTGTTTAGATAGATTTTCTATAACAGATAAAGTATTATCTTTACTACTGTCATCTACAAGTAAAAATTCATAGTTTATATTAAGTTTTTTTACTTCTCTCAAAGTTGTTGTATAAAATATTGGTAATGCTTCTTTCTCGTTATATCAAGGCACCACAATAGATAGCTTTTTTATAAATTTGTTCCTATATACAATCTATAAAGTTTTAATATATTCTTTTGATTTTTTGCCTGTTTAGAAGTACTTAACATCTTGTTCAATGTTAGTCATTAAAACATCAAGGTTATTGCATATATCATAATGTTTTCCTTTAAAATCAACAAAAAATAACATATATATTTGTATATATACTATATTATTATAATAATTTTCCAATAAATTTTAAATTGACATACTGAACATATAAATAGATATGTATTTGGTATTTTCGTATAACTTTCACAATTTTCATGACTATTAGTGGCGAATTTCAAAAATTTTTTCGCATTTTGCTTACAACTTTTACAAATTTTGTTTTTTTCATTTATTGTTTGACTCTTGGACTTAGCTAAAAAGTAATTTTTTTACTATTTTTATCACTTTTTGCTAGATTCGTACTGTGATGATGGAATAAAAAAGCAGTCACACGGGATACTTTGATGTTTATTTATAGTTTATATATAATTCTATTATAATTGCATGGGACATATATAATTAACAAAAAATGGTCATGGAGTCCTAAGTATATTGGATAGTTTGTATTAGGTCTTGTACTCTATGTACTCTGTTATGTACCAGGAATTTTTGCTTACCTTTGTTTAGATAATTTGGATGATTACATACTCAGCTCCTATATGCGTCTAGCATATTTAACAATCCGGCTTACGGATGTTATTAGATGGATAGTCAGTAGGAAGAAAAATGAGTGATAAGAAAAGTGTTATATTTGCATGCAAATAACGATTATATATAGCATAATATTATATTAGCTACTAATAGTTGATTTAATATGATCGACAAATTCTGATTTTTAAAACAGAATAAATTTAGAGTGATAAATTGAAGCAAAATGGTGTCACTTTTTATAGAGATAAATAAAATTTTAGGATATAATTCAAGAAAAAGATTAGATAATTAAGGTTTAATTGAAATTGCACTCCCATAGTCTAAAGTTATAGTTAAAGGATTTATAATTCACTACCTGATTACCCAGTGATTATTACAATTTGAAATTAAAAATGAAATACATTACAGAAAATTAAGATATCGAATAAAGATAGGAGATTGTAATATGGATAAAGTGTTAGATGAAATAATAGAAATTAAAGTTGATAAAGATATTCTTGATTTCTTAAAAGTTCCATACTTTGGGACTTTTTCAAACCCGTTTAAAGTTGCAAGCAGTAAAGTGTACTATGATAAGAACAGGACAATAAGATTTAATGGTCTATCAAATAAAATTGGATTGGAACTAAGAGAAAAATTTCAAAACTAACTTTAAATAATATTATAAGTCAAGAGGTATTTTACGTTTGGCATTATATTGTATGTGATAAGATAAAATCTATATACACATATAAAAAATCAAACTTATATAGGACTATGCACAGAAGTGGATTAACATGCCACTTAAATAGTTATATATACTTCATGCAAAGTTATTTGATGGTATATTTGAATACCTTCACATACCTTTTGATAATTATATTTTTGACATTGCTAAAGATTCATTTGGAATTGAAAGATCCAAAATTGAATGTATCGGATGGGATGATTATAAAGAGCAATACCTATTTTATCAGAAAATGCTTTAGATATAAGGCTACTGATGAAACTTCATTGCGTTAGGAATTTAGATATTGGATTAAAGCAGTACGAAAATTGTTTTCTATCAATTATTATTACTAAGGAACGGTGTCACTATATTGACACACGTCCAAATAGTGTGAATTCATAAGGAATATAAATTATAAAAGATTAATATTATCAAATGTATTGTACAAAAACTATAGAAGTTAATTGATTTATCAAAAAGTTATAATGTAAAATTAGGGAATGATATATATTACGTATTATATATAAAATAGTGCAATTTGCTCTGTTTTTTATAAAATTTAATTTACAGGAAAGAAATCGACATGTTTCGACGGTTACTTTTATAGGATGTATCGAAACATGAAGGACGACAAACACTTGTACTGGTATACTAAAATTGTAACATTGTGTTCGGATAATATGATAAAATAACCTTATTATTCAGGGAGGACATAAACATGTCAATACGATACAATGATGACTTCAAAAGGGGAGTCGTAAGATCTATATGGATGGCAATAAATCAACAGTTGAAATAGCTGCTGGATATAATATTGCTAAAAGTACCGTTTTAGAATGGACAAAAAAATATAGTGAAGAATGCCAATATACAAATACCACTTAGAAATTTATTTAAACAGAATCTGCTAAAGAAATAAGACGTTTGAATCAACTTCTAAAATAAAAAGATAGAAAGAGATAGACTTCTTAAAAAAGCAGCGGTATTCTTTGCGAAGAAAATCGATTAGTGGTATATCGATTTATTGATTAGAACAAATGTGATTTTGGTTTAAGATGGCAGTGCAGACATTTCGACATAAGCCTTAATTGTTATTACAATTATCTTGCAGATAAAAAATGTGACTATTATAAGCAATGTCAAGTTATATATAAGGATTAAGTATGTTTACTATAAAATAGAGCTGTTCGCATTTTTTATAGAGATATTATATATATTTAAGCAATCATACTGTCCACAAATATATGAATCAACATCTCAATTTAACTGCTGAGATAATTCGCAAAAACCCAAAATATAAAAGCTGCAAAAAGCACAAGATATTTGATAACCTGCTAAAGCAAAAGGTTACTGTTGATGCAAAGAATAAGGTATGATGCACAGATTTTACATATATGCACCAAATGGTAAATTTAGATATAACTGCACTATTATAGATCTATACGATAGAGCTGAGAAAGCTTCTGTTAATAGTAACTATATTAATACGGATCTTGCAATAGAAATGCTAAAAAGAGCATTGGCACAAGAGCATCTAGGCACAGGATTATATCCTTATGAAGCAGAAAGAACAGCTTGCCCAACAGGAGCAGAAGCTTGAGGAACTGACTCTGAAAATCGAGGATGTGGACAGTCTGATTGATGAAGTATCCAGTGTTGCCTATGACAAGGCGGTGGAAATGGCAATAGACAAGGTAAAGACAATGACCTATTAGTAAGATATTGATATGATTCAGGACACCAAAATATAGTTGCTGTCCTGTAGCATAAGGCGCCAAAGAAGGAACAATAATATGCGGTGGTAAGGGTGGATGGCGTGAGTGCAAAAATCAAAAAAGCAATGCAGTCCACCTTATAAAAAGTCAAATCTACACTGCTTCATTCTAATATCTACCAAACCAATCATAAGATCAGAATTGAGCGTTGAGCAAGTGAGGAAAGGTCTTGCGGTCACAGACAAAGGGCAATCAGCAAACACCATTGGAAATTGCAGATGGTATTCTGCCACGATTCGCTATTGCGTGATCCTATCTGGCTGAATCTGTTGACTGACAGAGTGGACATTGTACGAGATTTGGGATGGCGCAGGAGTACCAATGCCCTTATGGATACTGATATAAAATATCTACTCCTTTATTTTTAGCAGAACTATGGGCTGACAAGTGAGAAGAAGTTGACGGCGGCACTTTCCATCGTAGCGAACGAAAATTGCTACTACCTTATACAGGATTGTCTGCACACTCTGAAGTGAGATAAACAACTTTGAATTCTCTTTTGTCTGCATCATTTTCTGGGAGCAGATACCAGTGATTATGTGGATGAAATATTCAATCACTTCTTGTTGGGAGCTATTATCCGGGTATTTTGTCCCGGCTCCAAATATGAGGAAATGCTCTGTTTGGTGGGAGGTCAGGGAGCCAGTAAATCCACCTTATTTCGGCTGTTTGACATCAAGGATGAGTGGTTCTCGAAAGACCTGAAAAGGCTGGATGATGATAAAGTGTTTTCCAAGCTGCAAGATCACTGGATCATCGAGATGTCAGAAAAGCTGGCAACCAGCAACGCAAAAAGCATTGAGAAGATCCGCTCTTTCATCAGTCGTCAGAAAGAAACCTATCGAACCCATTATAAAACCCAGCTGAAAAATCGCCTGCGGCAGTGTGTTTGGAGGCACTTACAATACGCTGGACTTTTTACCGCTGAACAGAGCTGGTAATCGTCGATTTTTACCTATTATGGTTTACCTGGAAAGCGCAGAAGTTCACATTTTGGAAGATGAAACAGCTTCCAGAGACTATTTGTTGCAGGTGTGGGCAGAAGCGATGGAATTTTATCTCAGCAACAGCTATACAACATCAATAAGATCATGAATACAGCAGTGAAAGGCTGGAAGACGTTCTCCAATCCCTGGATGTTTGCAGAATATGGTCGGCAGCGGGGCTGAGAACGTGAGACTTCCGGCAACGGACTGACCGACAACGAAGATGGATTTGTGGAGCTGAGTGAGGAAGAAATGCGCCAGCTGGAGCTTCCTAAGGAGTGGATTGTCCGATTTAGGTAGTTTGTTGTTAGATTCATTGTCAGTTGCTTGCCTGACTTTGTTGCCAGAAAAGAGCATAAAAAGAGAGAATTTAGCTGGATAAATACCTATAAATTAAGGATTTTACGGTATGTATCTTTTCTTCAACAAGGAAAGCAACGAAATTTTATAGGAAAAATTGAAAAGTAAGAATGATAAGCTAGATAATAGATTACAGATTTTTCGGACTTCGTTGCTGGACTTGCTTACAAGTCCGTCTCCTTTTTGTCTGGTATTTTCTATGGATGTAGCTTATGGAGAAAAGCAAAAAGCAGGAAAATAAGAAAAACAAACATATGCAGTTTATCGTGGTGCGAGAGTTTTCCAGTGAGAAAACCATGCAAGAAGCCTTTGAGCAGGTAATTGAGCGTCAGACATGTGAGCAGTTTGAAAAGTGGTTGGAAAATCACGAATCAGAACAGAAAGCGGATTAAAGACTATTTAAGTTTGTAACAGGGACATGGTATAATATGTATATCGTGTCCCTGTTCATAGAAGGAGATCACTATGAGCAGGAAAAAACAAGTCAATCAAAAAATTACAGCCCTCTATTGCCGCATTTCTCTGGATGATGGCGGTGATAACGAGAGTATGAGCATCAGCAATCAAAAAATCATGCTTCGGGATTTTGCAGAGAAAAATGGAATGTTCCAGTATGCGTATTATGTCGATGACGGTTACACAGGTCGCAATTTCAACCGCCATTCTTTTCAGCGTATGATCGTATATATTGAAGCTGCTAACATTGACTGCGTCATCACAAAAGACCTGCCTAGATTGAGAAGAAATTATATTGAAGCCGGCAGCGATATTGAAATCTTCTTTCACAAGTACAATGTCCGCTATATCGCTATCACGGATGGTGTGGACAGCTTGAACTGTCAGGAAATGGACATCACATCGTTCAAAAATATCCTAAACGACATGTATAGCCGGGATATTTCCAAGAAAGTGTT
>JAHHUE010000064.1 GCA_020024155.1 Oscillospiraceae bacterium
TCTGGCTTAACTTCATCAGCAAGCTTGTTCATATCTGCTACAATTGTTGCAGAATGTTTTTGATAAAGAGCTCTGATAATACTTTCTGCATCGTTAGGATTTTCCGATTTAGGTACAGAAGACTTTGCAGTTTTAATTTTTGTATCAGTTTTTTCAGCTACTTTATCAACAACCTTTTTTTTCTGCTCTTTTTCAGCCTTTTTAGGACTTTTCATTGAATTTTTTATAAATTCACGGCTTAACTCAGCAGTATCCATTCTTTGTTTGCGATTATCAATTTCTTCTTCTGGAATTGATAGAGTAAGACTGTCAGTAATATATTTTTTCTTGAAAAATCCACGCTTTTTCCTTTTTACAACAAGTTCTGGTGGCGGATTTTTTGGCACAGCAATACTTTGTGTAAAAAAGTCAACAAATTTATCATCAACATAGCTTGCTGTTGATGGAGTAGGCACAATAGGCTCCACAAGTGTATGTATTTTTTCTTCTTGCGAGCTGTTTTGGACATTTGAGGTTGTTGGATTTTCATTTAAAGAAACTGCAATCTTTGAAAAAAATTCGTTTTTAATTTCTGTTTTTGACGCCGGCGTAAAAGTGTTTTCTTTGTAATTAACGGAAATATTTGAAGAACTTTCTTTATCGTTATCCAAAACAGAGGAAGTTTCTCTGCTTATAATTTCTCGTAAACGCTTTTCGTCATTTGTTTGTGCATTGGCAACAGCTTTTGCATCACTGGATTTTTTGCTTTTTATATCCTGTAATATTTTGTCTATGTCTTTATTGTTTGCCATACCCTTACGAGCTCCTAAAAATTATTTAGATAATGTTCTCTGTCTTGATATTTCATACATTATGATGCCTGCTGCAACAGAAGCATTATAGCTATCAACCGCAGATGCACCATTGTGCATTGGGATAGATACAACATCATCACAAAGGCTTTTTACAAGTGGTTGTACGCCTTTGCCTTCGCTGCCAACTACAAGACCAATTGCACCTGTAAGGTTTTGTCTGTACAATGGCTGTGCGTTGAGGTCTGCACAATATACAAAAACATTGTTTTCTTTAAGAATTCTTACAGCCTGTGCAATGTTTGCAACTTTTGCAACAGGAAGATGCATTGAAGCGCCTGCACTTGTTTTGTGAACTGTGCCTGTGATGGAAACACCACCACGTCTTGGAATAATAATGCCGTGTGCACCCATAAGATATGCAGAACGGATAATTGCACCAAGGTTATGAGGGTCTTCAATACCGTCACAAAGTACAACAAAAGGGCTTTCTCCCTTATCTTTTGCAACAGATAATATACTTTCAATTGAAACATATTCAACAGTGCTTGCATAAGCTGCAATGCCTTGGTGATTATCACTTTGACAAAGTGTTTTAAGCTTTAATGGATGCACTTTTTTTACCACTGCACCACATTCTTTTGCAAGAGCTGTATAATAATTTTGCACACTTGGATTAAGACTTTCTGAAATAAAAACAGTGTCTACACCAGATTTGCTTTTTAAAAGTTCTGTAACAGGGTTTTTGCCGTATATAACTTCGCTTTTTTGTTCCATAAAAATTCCTTTTCACATAAAATCAGTATACTATAAATATTTACTTTATAGTATACCAAATTTTTTTATATATTAAAAGGGGTTTTACAAAATAAAAAATAATAAAAGTGCTGTTATCGCAACAACTGCTGTAACGCCAAGAGCAATGCTGATATGCTTTGGTTTTTTTGAAACTTTTTGCAGGTCAAGCTCTTTTAACAATGCTGTTGCCTGTGCCCTTGTGGACATAACTGCAATGTCTGTTGCATCGGGTTTTAAGAAAACCAGAATTCTGTCAATTGCCTCATTTTGAGTGTCATTTATTTCAATTACATTGTGTTTCAAGCCTTTCATATATTACCTCCGGTAGAAAATATACATGCATAAACATTTTTTATACATAAAATAAAGTAAAAATTACAAATAGTTAAATGTGTAAAAACTTGTCGAATGTTGAAAACTCTGTTGAAACAGTTGAAAACTGGCTTAAAATAAAGGTTTTTTTAATGTTGAAACAGGTCGAAAAGCCATAGTTTTCAACACCGTGTTGAAAACTCTGTTTAAAACTTTTTGTAATATATAGAAAAGTCAATTGTTACTTTCCACAAAATTTATATTAAAATTATAGGCTTTTTGAGATAAAAATAATCGGCTTAAAGTAAATTTATTATGTTATAATATATGTAAAATATTCAATTTATTTCCAAAGGATTATACTATATGCAATATCTACTCGAAAAAAATAAAATTATATATCAAAATGTAACTGACTATGATTTAAAACAAACTTTTCAATGTGGGCAGACTTTTAGATTTGATGAGTTCAAAGATGGTTTTACCGGTTTTATAGAAAGCAGACCTTGCTATATTACACTTGAAAATACAACTCTTACAGTTGAATTATTGGTGGGAGAAAGCTCCACAGAGCTGGCAGAAAAAATAGGTGACTTTTTGGCACTGGATATTGATTACTCTGCCCTTAAGCAAAAGTTTGCTCAAAATGAAACTTTGAAAAAGGCAATTGAATTTGCTCCGGGAATCCGTGTGCTTAATCAAGATTTTTTTCAAACACTTATAACATTCATAATAAGTCAAAATAATAATATCCCACGCATTAAAAAACTTTGTGATTCACTTGCAGAAAAATACGGAACAAAAGTGGGGGATAACTTTGTTTTTCCAACTGCTGAGCAGATGAAAGATATAACTGAACAAGACTATAAAGATATGAAATTCGGTTTTCGTGCAAAATATCTTGCAGATGCAGTGCAGAAATTTGTAAGTGGTGAAATTGATGAGAAAACCGTAAAATCAATGTCATATAAAGACGCACAAAAATATCTTATGCAGATAAAAGGTGTTGGCCCAAAAGTTGCAGACTGTGTGCTGTTGTTCAGCTGTAAACAGTATGAGAGTTTCCCAAAAGATGTTTGGATAAATCGTGCTATGGAAATTTTATTTCCACAGGGATTGCCACAAGAGTGCAAAGGCTATGAGGGCATTGCACAGCAATATATATTTCATTATGCAAGATTTAATCTGTAATTTATGATAAAAAGATACAAAAGTGATAAAATTTTAACACAAAAATATATATAATAATGACTAAAAGTATGATATACTGTAATTAGATTAGAAAAATTAAAACTTTACTATAACAAGGAGATTTAAGATAATGTTAGTAAACGCAACAGAAATGCTTAAAAAAGCAAAAGCTGAAGGTTACGCAGTTGGTGCATTCAACATCAATAACCTTGAATGGACAAAAGCTATCCTTTTAACAGCACAAGAAAACAACAGCCCTGTTATTCTTGGTGTTTCAGAAGGCGCAGGCAAATATATGACAGGTTTTAAAACAGTTACTGCAATGGTTAAAGCTATGATTGAAGAACTCAACATCACAGTTCCGGTTGCTTTGCACCTTGACCACGGTAGCTACGAAGGCGCTAAAAAATGTATTGAAGCTGGTTTCTCTTCCGTTATGTTTGACGGCAGCCACTACTCAATTGAAGAAAATATAGAAAAAACAAAAGAACTTGTTGAATATGCACATTCAAACGGTATCTCTATCGAAGCTGAGGTTGGTTCTATCGGTGGTGAAGAAGACGGTGTTATCGGCAGAGGCGAAGTTGCTGATGCTGATGAATGTAAATTGATTGCTGACCTTGGTATTGATATGCTTGCAGCAGGTATTGGCAACATCCACGGTAAATATCCAGCAAACTGGCAGGGCCTTGACTTTGTTGCTCTTGAAAAAATCAAAGAAAAAACAGAAGGTATGCCACTTGTTCTTCACGGTGGTACAGGCATTCCAGAAGATATGATTAAAAAAGCTATCAGCCTTGGTGTTGCAAAAATCAATGTTAACACAGAGTGCCAGCTTGCTTTTGCAGAAGCTACAAGAAAATACATTGAAGAAGGCAAAGACCTTCAAGGTAAAGGCTTTGACCCAAGAAAATTGCTTAACCCTGGTTTTGAAGGTATCAAAGCTTGTGTTAAAGAAAAAATGCAGCTCTTTGGCAGCATAAACAAAGCTTAATTTAGATTTAGTACAGTTGTCATATAAATAAATCTTAGCAAAAAACAGTGTTCTTGTTTTGAACACTGTTTTTGTTTTATAGAATTTTTAAAAGTGAATAATTATATAGTTATAGCAGAGAAAATATAATTCTCTGCTATTTTTTATAAGTTCAATAAAATAATTTTTTAAACTGTTTCATATTATATCTTGATTGTATTTTTAACTCTAATGTATTTTTTCAACAAAAAAATAAAAAATTGTCATTGATAAAATGAGATTGATGTAAATATGCACAATTGTAGTATGTATTTTTCTACAATTTTTAGTAACAAATTCAAGTAAATGTATTTAAAAGTTTTCAATAATGGTGTATAATTTTTGTATGATTTGCACAGAGGGTTAAATGTGCATTACGAAGCGAAAAAAATAAAAAGAAAAGGGGGTTCATTATTATGGACTACAAACAATTGAAAATCAAAAACATTCTTGTTGCCGGCCATGCAGGCAGTGGAAAAACAAGTCTTACAGAAGCTCTCCTTTACATTAACAAGGCAACCGAACGCCTTGGCAGAACAGATGACGGAAATACAGTAAGTGATTTTGATGCAGAAGAAATTAAAAGAAGATGCTCCCTTTCAAGTGCAATAGCACCTTACAACTACAAAGAATCAAAAGTAAACATTATTGATGTTCCAGGTCTTTTCGATTTTGAATTTGGTATGTACGAAGGTATTCAGGCTTGCGAAACTGTCCTTCTTACAGTAAGTGCAAAAGACGGTCTTGAAGTTGGCACAAAAAAAGCTTATAAGCTTGCAGAGAAAAACGGTAAAAACACAATGATTTATGTTTCTAAAATTGATGTTGAAAATGCTGACTTCTATAAAGTTTTTGAAGAGTTAAAAACAGAGTTTGGTCCAAAAATTTGTCCGGTTGTTGTACCGGTGGCAAAAGGCGACGAAACTGTTTATATAGATTTGATAAGCTTTAAAGCTTATGTATATAAAAATGGTGTTGCAGAAGAAGTTGTTATGCCTGCAACAGGTCACCGTCTTGACGGTCTTGTAACTTCTATAAATGAAGCTGTTGCAGAAACTGATGAAGAATTGTTTGAAAAATACTTCTCCGGTGAACAGTTTACAAAAGCTGAAATTTTAAAAGGTATTCAAAAAGGTGTTAAAGAGGGTACAATTACTCCTGTTTTGTGTGGTTCAAGCGTAAAACTTGAAGCTTTGGATTTGCTTTGTGAAACAATTGATAGCCTTGTTCCTTCACCACAGGATACAGAAGGCACAGCTCTTGCACTTGGCAGCACAGATGTTGTTCTTCCATTTAATGAAAACAGTCAGGTTGCCGCACTTGTTTTCAAAACAGTCGCAGACCCATTTGTTGGCAAAATGAGCTTTGTTAAAGTTCTCAGCGGCAATCTTAAAGCAGATTCAAATGTTGTAAACACAACAACCGGCGAAAACGAAAAAATGGGTAAATTGCTCTTTATCCGTGGTAAAAAACAAATTGATGCTGAATATATAAAAGCAGGCGATATTGGTGCAGTTACAAAACTTGCAAGCGCAAAAACCGGAGATATTCTTTGTGACCCTCAGAATGAATATAAATATCCTAAATTTGAATTTCCACAACCTACAATGGAAATGTGCATAAAACCAAAGAAAAAAGGCGATGAAGCAAAAATTTCTGCTGCACTTCAAAGAATAATGGAAGAAGACTGCACAATCAGCTATCGCCAGGATGCTGAAACTGCTCAACAGCTTATCAAAGGTCTTGGTGAACAGCACCTTGATGTTGTTCTTGCAAAAATGAAAGGCAAATTTGGTGTTGAAGCAGAACTTTCTACACCAAGAGTTGCTTACAGAGAAACAATACGCAAGACTGTTAAAGCAGAAGGAAAACATAAAAAACAATCCGGTGGTCATGGTCAATATGGTCATGTTATAATTGAGTTCTCTCCAACAGAAAGTGAAGAACTTGTATTTGAAGAAAAAGTATTTGGTGGTTCTGTTCCAAAGAACTACTTCCCAGCAGTTGAAAAAGGTTTGCAGAATGCTATTAAATATGGTGTTTTGGCAGGTTATCCTGTTGTTGGACTTAAAGCAACATTGCTTGACGGTTCTTATCACCCTGTGGACTCTTCTGAGATGGCATTTAAAATGGCTGCAACACTTGCATATAAATCCGGACTTAAAGAAGCAAGCCCTGTTTTGCTTGAACCTTTTGGCACACTTAAAGCAGTTGTACCAGCAGTTAATGCAGGTGATGTTATGGGCGAAGTTAACAAACGCCGTGGTCGTGTTATAGGTATGGACCCAGCAGAAGACGGTATGCAGGCAGTTTTGGCTGAGTGCCCGATGAGTGAAATGGCAAACTTTACAACATATATACGTTCTCTTACAGCAGGCAGCGGTTATTTTACATTTGAATTTGTAAGATATGAACAGCTTCCAAGTAATCTTGAAGGCAAAGTTATTGAGGACGCTAAAAACTTTATCGTTGCCAAATATGACGAAGAATAGCTACGACTCCCTTTTTACTTTAACCAGCAAAAAATGGCTCACTTATTGTGGGCCTTTTTTGCTTTAACTTTATATATAGTAATAAAAGTAATATTAAAATTGTTTTTGCATATATTTAACTATAAAATAATAAATTATATATAAATTTATATAAAAAATTAACAAATTATATTGACATTTACGGTATTTGTATATATACTATACTAATGCTGTTAAAGCAAAAGTAGCCCTGTTATAACATGGTTATTTTTAGAAAAGGAGATTTATAAAATTGAGTAAAGAAATTTTATTGACACAAGCAGGTTATGAAGACCTTGAAAAAGAACTTGAATACCTTAAAACTGAAAAAAGACCAGAGATTGCAGAAAAAATAAAAGTTGCTCGTGGCTTTGGTGACCTTTCTGAAAACAGCGAATACGACGAAGCAAAAAATGAACAAGGTCTTGTTGAACAACAAATTAACGAAATTGAATACACACTTAAAAATGCTAAAATTGTAAATAAAGAAGAAATGCAGAAAAGTGGCATCAATGTTGGTGCCCATGTTACTGTTGTGGACGAAGATGGCGACGAAGAACAATATGATATTGTTGGCACAACAGAATTTGACCCATTTAACGGTAAAATCAGCCTTGATTCTCCAATCGGTGCTGCTCTTATCGGACACAAAGCAGGTGAAACAGTTGAGGTAAATCTTCCAACTGGTGCAATTATGAAACTTACTGTCAAAAGTGTTGAATAATTGTAAAATGTAATAATTTACAGTAAAAAGAGGCGTTTTGCCTCTTTTTTTGTTGTTATATTATATTGTAAATTGTACACTATGATGTTAAAATATATAATGATATAGTATTGTGTATCAAAATAATTTAGTTTTTAAGTTAATTTTTAAATAATTAAATAATAATAAAATAAGGAGAAAAAAATGGAACAGAAAAATCCAAACATTGAAGTTACAGAAGAAATTTCTTTGAGCGAAATTTTGCAGGTTCGCCGTGATAAGCTTAAAGCATTGCAAGATAAAGGTCAGGACCCATACGCAAAAACAAAATTCAATGTTACAAGCTATGCTAAAACAGAAGTTGATAACTTCGATGACGAAGCAGAAGAACATGAAACAATCAGCCTTGCAGGTCGTATTATGTCTAAGCGTATCATGGGTAAAGCAGCTTTTATGGATTTAAGAGACTCATCAGGTAAAATTCAGCTATATTTAAGACAAGACGCTCTTGGTGTAGATTACTTTAAAGAAGTTTGTACATGGGATATTGGCGATATTGCAGGTGTTTCAGGTCAAGTTTTCCGTACAAAACACGGAGAAATTTCAGTAAGAGTTAAAGAAATAGAACTTTTGAGCAAATCTTTGCTTCCACTCCCAGAAAAATTCCACGGTCTTAAAGACCAAGATATGCGTTATCGTCAAAGAGAAGTTGACCTTATCGTTAACCCAGAAGTTAAAGATACATTTGTAAAACGCAGTCTTATTTTGCGTGCTCTCAGAGAATTCCTTGATAACCGTGGATTCCTTGAAGTTGATACACCAATTCTCACACCAGTTGAAATTGGCGCATCTGCACGCCCATTCTATACACACCACAATACTCTTGATATGGATATGGTTCTTAGAATTGAAACAGAACTTTACCTCAAACGCCTTATTGTTGGTGGCTTTGATAAAGTTTATGAAGTTGGCCGTATTTTCCGTAACGAAGGTATGGACACAAAACATAACCCAGAATTTACATCAATTGAATTGTATCAAGCATATACAGACTACAACGGTATGATGGACCTTGTTGAAGATATGATGAAAACTGTTACACAAAAAGTTTGTGGCACATTGCAGATTCCTTATGATGGAAAAATTATCGATATTTCTCACTGGGAAAGAATGACAATGACAGAGGCAGTTAAAAAATACTCTGGCGTTGACTTTGACCAAATTAAATCTGATGAAGAAGCTATCGAAATTTCAAACCAACATAATGTAGAACTTCCAGAAGTGCCTTCAAAAGGTGCTATCCTTGCAGAATTCTTTGACGCATTTGTTGAAGAAAATCTTATTCAGCCAACATTTATCTACGATTATCCAGTAGAAATCAGCCCACTTGCAAAACGCAAACCTGAAAACCCAATGATGACTGAAAGATTTGAATACTTCATCAACGCAACAGAATTTGGTAACGCATTTAGCGAACTTAATGACCCAATTGACCAAAGAGGTCGTTTTGAAAAACAAGTTGCTGACAGAAGAGCTCTTGACCCAAATACAAAAGCTCAGGTTGACTATGACTACGTTACTGCTTTGGAATATGGTCTTGCACCAACAGGTGGACTTGGTTTTGGTGTTGACAGACTTATTATGCTTCTTACAGATTCTTCTTCAATCCGTGATGTTTTGTTGTTCCC
>JAHHUE010000065.1 GCA_020024155.1 Oscillospiraceae bacterium
TTATTTATACAGCTTATATTGCAAACCAAACTAAAATTGTAATAGTAATGCTGGATAATTTTACTTAATATTTCCCTGTTAAAATGAAGTATGTCAAATGAGAAGTAATTTCTAGCTAATACTTATAGTAACAATTCAAGACAGGTATTCTGCTTTCCAATTTCAAATGGAGTAAAATCAGCTTTCATCAATAAATATGGTCAAACTTTAATTACTGGGACGAAAAGAAATTCTGCAACTAATAGATATAATAAACAGTGCAAGAGTGACAACCCATTTGTCACAAGCAAAACAGAAAATAACAAAGCTCTATTTTACCCTTTTAGCAACACAAAATACACAATATGCCGTATATAAGTACGACATTTATTTCTTGTTTGTTCTTAAAATGTATTTATGATTTAGCTCAAAAAGTTATAAATATGATTTGCTTCTTCTCATATCTGTAACCAAATCTGTATTTCCATCTGCCTTCATAAGTTCAATAAGCTTGAAAATGTTATTTTTATCCTGAATAACAGCTTGTAACTCAGATTCAGTTATCCCAACAAGCTGAATAAATTCTGTCTTGCTATACACAGATATTTGTGGTTCTGCTTCTGCATCATTTACTAATAAAAGTGCTGTTATCAAAGAATCTGAACCGATATGCAGAGATGTACCATTCCCCTTAACATATTGATATGGCTCGAAAAATTTCTCAGTTTTATATGTATATCTTGCAAGGTTAGACATCATATCAATTGCCCACATACAGCTTTCTGTGTCTTTCTCTTTTAATTTGATTGTCATCTCATAGCCCCAAGCCATTCCATTCACCACCAAAAGCATCTTCATCACCGTAAAGCACTGTCATTCCATAAGTAACTAAATGTTTATAACCTTTTGGAGAGCTATATATAGAAAAACCGTCTAAATATTCATCATCGCCAAACATTGCCCTTGATGTCAAAATTGTTCCAAAATGATTTGGATTTTGCTCTGTGTAAAGTTTTTCAAAAGATTCATCAATGGCTTGCCAACCAGGTGAATAATTCTCATCTTCTTTTATACAGATTAAAAATTCTTCCTTTGTCATAATATTAACTCCAATTACAATTTATTGCTCACTCTGTTTTGTTAGATTGTATCATAAAGTTATGAACAAATTTACTTGTACTTTGGTAAAATATGCGTAATTATGAACAATTTTTTCTACACAGAACTTCTCTTACTCAATTATAAATTACTACTTCTTACTGTATCTTGTACTTATTCATCTGCTATGCTCATAGCATTTGATTATCTCTTTTAGATTATCCGTAATGCTGTGCTATTTCATCAGCCTTACTTTTCTGTCTACACTGTTTGTGCAATATCAGTCGCTTAGCTCTGCGTTCCTTGTATGGTGTATATTATTCCTGCAAGCATCTTTCTTCTGCCACATTTTATGTTAGATTTCGTATTTTTCAGTGTTATTTTAGTTATTTTTAATCACAAAATAACTATTAGTATAATTTTTTACACTATTTTCCTACGATTTAATCAAAAATCAATTAGAAATATAATTACTGTCTTCTATTTTATCTTTATAAATATTATAAGCTATCTCTAATTTTTTATCATCATCTAATGTCACATATGCAATATAATTTTCTGTTTCCAAATCATATTTAATCTCAGATACAGTATAAGTTGAGTTGTATTGTTCACTAAGATAGTTTTCTATTTCATTAAGTGCTTTTCTTTTGTCTATCGGGTTTCCATAAAAAGCACTAAACAAAAAATAAAATACAACTGCCAATATCAACACAACTGTTACAGCTGTAACTTTTATATTATTTTTAAATGTTTCTTTCATTCTTATTTTTCCTGTAACATTTTATCAATGGCATTTGCTGCATTTTTACCTGCCCCCATTGCAAGAATAACTGTTGCAGGGCCTGTAACAGCATCACCACCGGCATAAACTGCTTCTCTTGTTGTTAATCCATCTTTACCATTTGTGATAATTAGACCTTTTTTATTGGTTTCAAGTCCTTCTGTTGTTCCGGTTACAAGTTTACTTGCACTTGTTCCTATTGCCATAATAACTGTGTCCACATCAATAATAAACTCACTATTTTCTTTAACAATAGGTCTTCTTCTTCCAGATTCATCCGGTTCGCCTAACATCATTTCCACGCATTTAATAGCCTTAACTTCTCCGTTTTCATTGCTTATTACTTCAACTGGATTAGTTAATGTTTTAAACACTATACCCTCTTCCTGAGCGTGTTTAATCTCTTCTAATCGAGATGGAAGTTCTTCCATACCACGACGATAAACAATATAAACTTTTTCAACACCCATACGAACTGCACATCTTGCTGCATCCATAGCAACATTGCCACCACCAACTACTGCAACATTTTTACTTTTTCTTATTGGTGTTTTGCTATTTTGTAAATATGCTTGCATCATATTTACTCTCATAAGGTATTCATTTGCACTATAAACACCATTAAGATTTTCACCTGGTATTCCCATAAAATTAGGTACGGCAGAGCCATTTCCGATATATACAGCTTGGTATCCCATGTCAAAAAGGTCATCAATAGTAAGAACTTTACCTATTACCATATTAGTTTCTATTTTTACACCAATTGCTTTAAGTTTATTTATTTCATACTCAACAACATCATTCGGCAAGCAAAACTCTGGTATACCATAAACTAGAATTCCACCAGCAATATGTAAAGCTTCATAAATTGTTACATCATATCCTTTTTTTGCAAGCTCACCGGCACATGTAATACCTGTTGGACCTGCACCAATAACAGCAACTTTCTTTCCGTTGCTTTCTATTTTTTCTTCTTTTACACCAAAATTTTTCCTGTGCCAATCTGCAACAAAACGCTCTAATCTACCAATTCCAACACTTTCACCTTTTATTCCTCTAACACACTTACCTTCGCACTGTATTTCTTGTGGACATACTCTGCCACATACAGCTGGTAACCTTGTCTTTTTAGATAATATCTCATAGGCTTTTTCTATATTTCCATTTGCTACTTCGGCTATGAAGTCTGGAATATCAACATTTACAGGACAAGCAGAAACACAAGGTCTTGTTTTACAATTTAAACATCTTTGTGCCTCACTTATAGCCATATCTAATGTATAACCTAAATCAACCTCATTAAAATTATTTATTCTTACTTCTACTGGTTGGCTTGGCATTGGATTTTTTTTCAATTGCATATTAGGCATTTTATTCAACCTCCTTATTAAGAAGATTGCATTTATCTTCTCTTTTTCTATCCTTAGTATACATAGACAATCTATTTATTGCTTCATCAAAATCAATAAGATGTCCATCAAATTCAGGCCCTTCAACACAAGCAAATTTTGTTTCTCCTCCAACTGTAACTCTACAACTTCCACACATACCAGTTCCATCAACCATAATTGAGTTCATAGAAACTATTGTATGTATATTATATTTCTTAGTTATATCACATACATTTTTCATCATTTCAAGAGAGCCCATAGTCATAACTTTATCATAACTGTTTTTGCTTGATAAAATCTTTTCCAGTTTGTCAAAAATATCTTCACAATCTTCATCTTTTGTAATTATTGAAATACTATCACTTAATTTTGATAGTTCACTTTCTAAAATAATGTTTTCCTTATCTTTAAACTCTGCAAGTATATCTATATTAGCTCCTTGTTCTTTAAACATCTTTATAATAGGTAGCGCTGTTGCACAAGTAATTCCGTCAACAACAAATAAAATATTTTTGCTTTCATCTATTTTAGATGGTGTCCCCAAAGGTCCAACTAAATCGCAAATATAATCATTTTCACTTAGTTTTGAAAGTTCAAATGTACTTTTTCCATCTATATCAAAAATAATACTTATAGTATGTTCTTCCTTGTTAAAATCTGAAATTATAAGAGGTATTCTTTCACTGTCACTTAAAGCTCTAATAATAATAAATTGCCCTGCCTTAGCTTTATTAGCCACAAATGGAGCTTCTACTATCATTTTGCATACTGATTTATTTAAAAATTCTTTTCTTATTATTTTATTCATAACATTTTCCATTTCTTTAAGAATTATTATAAATAATTATACTATAAATATCTTATCTACTGCAAGATATTTAATTTTAGCCAATGTATTAGTATACTTTTAATTTCAAAAAAATTTTTATTTTTTTAAAAAAGCTCTTTACAAAATCTATTTTATATGTTATTATATATAAGCATTAGTCATTGGGGTATCGCCAAGCGGTAAGGCATTGGACTCTGACTCCAACATTCCCAAGGTTCGAATCCTTGTACCCCAGCCAATGATAAACCTTTAAGATTTTATCTTAAAGGCTTTTTATTTTACTCAAAATTTCATTATGATATGCATTTAATAATTTATTCTATAATATATAGCACATTAAATAAAAAATCCTCAGTAATTTGTACTGAGGATTTTTTTTAATATTTAATTATAAATTTAGAAAATACCACAAGCTCCGCCAGTAGAAGTTGCATTTTTGAAATTCTGTTCCATATAGTTCCATCGTTCTTCATCATTGTGTTCTGATAAGAATTTTTCTACTGGGCAAACTTTTGTATCATCTTTAGATGATTTTACCAAAGGAATAAGTTCTTCGTATTGAACTTCTACTTTATTTTCTTCAAATTTTTTCAATCCAACTTCAGACATTCTAATTGCGTAGCATTTTTTTATAGAAAGTTCTGGTGAAATTAAAGCAACAGCCAATCCTGCTTGATTTGAGTAAAGAGAAAGTTCACCTAAATCGTTTAATTCTCCTGCATAATATGCTCTATAAAGAGAAGATGCTGGACTTTTTGATGATTCCCATACAACTTCATCATTTTTATTTACAAGAGCTATCAAAATATCTTTGTTTTTAATTCTTTCGTATACTGTTTTATTCATTTTAATATTATCCTTTCTTAAAATAACCAAAGAGCGTTAAACACTGTCTAACACTCTCTGGCTATGTTATTAGCTATTACTTTTACTTCTATATTAAAGTCTTTCAACAGCTTCTTTAATTCTCTTAGCACCTTCCATAACAATGTGCCTTGGAGCTGCAAAGTTAAATCTCATAAAGCCGAGACCTTCTTTTTGTCCAAATGTTGTACCATCATTAAGCAATACTTTTGCTTCTTTGAAGAAGAAGTCTTTCAATTCTTCCTGTGTTTTAAAGCCTAATTCACGACAGTCGAGCCATGTCATAAATGTAGCTTCTGGTTTAACAGCATGAATTTTTGGTACATTTGTGTTGATGTAATCAACAAATTCATCTCTTGTTTTGTTCAAGTATTCAACAAGTTGATCAGCGTAGTCATCACCCTTGTTGTAGCAAGCCATCAATGCAACGTTACCAAAGATGCTTCTACCCATACCTTTAGCATATGACTGTTGATTCATCATTCTACGGTACAATGATTCACTGTGTGTAAACCATGCAGCTGTTCTGAAACCTGCAACGTTAAATGTTTTAGCTGGATTGATAAATGTTACAGAATTTTCTGCAAATTCTTTAGAGATAGAGCAGAATGGAACAAATTCTTTATGATCGAAAACGATATCCGCATGGATTTCGTCAACACCAATCATAACTCCGTTTTCAAGACAAAGGTTACCCATTTTTGTAAGTTCTTCTCTTGTAAACACTCTACCTGTTGGGTTTTGTGGGTTACAGATGAACATGATTTTAACTGCTGGGTCTTTTAATTTTTTCTCCAAGTCTTCAAAGTCGATTTGGTATTGACCATCAACCATTTTCATTTCGTTGTAAACGAGCTGACGACCGTTGTTTTTAACAAGAGCATGGAAAGGTGGATATACTGGTGTTTGCAACAAGATTTTGTCGCCTTCACTTGAAAATTCTTTTGCAAACCAAATCATAGCTGGAATAACACAAGGTGAGAAATCGATAAATTCAGGAATCAAATCTGTGTTATGTCTTACTTTATACCATCTTGCGATACTTCTTTCAAATTCCATATCGATGTATGGATATCCATAGTGTGCGTCTTCTACACGTTCACGAAGAGCTTCTGTTACTTCAACAGGGCTTGGGAAGTCTGTATCAGCAATCCAAAATGGAATTACATCTTCTGGGCACAAAGCTGGATCGTATTTTTTTGCATCTGTGCCACGTCTTTCAATACCTTTATCAAAATCATAAACTATTTTACTCATAATTGAATTGTCCTTTCATTTTTTGTTTATTGAAAAATTTTTAAAGTAAAATTTAATACTTGATTTAATATTTTGTATAAAATTATACAATAAATTGTGATACCAAGATGTTGCAGATAAACATTACTATTGAAGGAATAGCACAACGTTTAACAATATCCATACTATCAACATCAATCATACCTGAGATAGCGATAACAACACCTGCAACTGGTGACATACAACGACCAATAGCTGGAGCAAACTGCATTGGAAGAGCAATTGTTGCTGCGCTTACACCCATTTGTGATGTAACTTCCGGAACCAATGGACCAAATGCATACCATGAAGCATTACCAGAACCAAGAAGGATACCTGCAAGGAATGTAATGAGAGACATAAGAGCAACTGTGATGATTTTAGCACTCTTAACTGAGGCCAAACCGTTAGAAATGATTGTGATACCGCCAAGCATTGTAACTGCTTCTGCGAATACACCTGCTGCAATCAAAATACTTACAACGTTAACAAATGATGTACCCATAGCCTGCAATACAACTTTGAAATCGTGTGTTGTTGCTTTTCTATCTTTTTTACGAATCAATTCGATAGCGAATACAAAGATTATACCGATAAAGTTACCTGTTGCAACATCAACTTCAACTGATGGTACGAAACTGAAAATTGTAATAAGTATAAGTGGTACAAGTGGAAGAACTGCGTAGAAAGTTGGGCAGTTAACATCTTCAAGTTTTGTTTCTTTCTTTTCTTCTGTTGTTTTACCTTTAGATGCAGCCATTCTTTTGTCTGCCATGCTAAGGAAGATTGGAAGGAATACAGCCAAAATAGCAATCAATATAAGTGCATGTTTTGCCTGATATTTGATGAAATATTCCATCATTGGCATTTGTGAAACGTTTTCTGCTGCAAAGATAGCACTTGAATCATTTGGACCCCAGTCAAGGAAACCTGACATTACCAATGCACATGCTGCACTAAGTTTGCTGATACCAAGTTCTATAAGAATTGGATATGCAACAGCCATCAACAACATAGCCAAACCAACGTGGCTTGTGATAACCATTTTCAAGAATGCACCAAGAATAAATAACACACTCAAAATTATGTAAGGATTTTTAATTTTTTTCAATGGTTCCATTGCTAAGTATGCAAGTTTTGTAGATGCACCAATGTGTGACATATAAACTGCATAGCCTGTAACCATCATAAGAATCATACCGATACCAGATGATTTTGATTTAAATGTATTTACGGCGAATGTAAATACGTCAATAACAAGACTACCTGTTGTTTTATCTCCTAAAACAGATGTGCCTGTAGCAAGAGACAATCCAAGAAGTACCAACATACCAGATACCAAGAATACAAATACTGGATTGTATTTCTTAATAACCAGAGTTGCAACTATTACAATAAATATTAGGGTAAGTATTACCGCTAATGTGCTGCTCATAACTCTACCTCCATATACACAAATTGTGTATAAACTTTCTAATTTTTTCTCTTCAAACAATTCCATTCCTGCAGGTGTGGTTTTGCCATTTCCATCAAAAGTGAGTTATTTTTTTGACTTCCGACCCACTTGATTATGTTTAGATATTAAACCTTTTTTTACGTTTTGTCAATAAATTACGAATATATTTGTTTAATTTAATTATAATTTACTGTATTTAATTGTGCATATTGACTATATTCATTTTCAAGTATCGTTTTAGTCGATACTTTGTAAAATTATAGAATATTAATTATTATATATAACAATAAGCCATCTGACTATTTTCAGATGGCTTATTGTTATATATTAAATACTTAAATTTCTAATTCATTACTTTCTTTTTCTTTTAATTTCATACACAGTTCTTTGTTTTTCAATTTTTGTTTTTTCATTCTCTTTTGATGAATATCTCTACGAACATCAAGCCAAACTTCAAGCACTTTAAAAGCATTGTTAACTTCTTCTTCGGACAACATATTTTTTACATAGTTTATTGATTCCCCAAAACTAATTTCATCATATTGTCTATGTATCTCATTAAGTTCCTCGCCTTTTTTTGTTATAAACAAAAATTGTTTATTGCTATTTCTTGTGTCAGTTTCTCTATATATAAGCTCTTTATCTTCAAGCTTTTTAAGAATTTGCGAAATTGCCCCTTTTGTTCTACCATAATCTTTTGCTATTTCTGTTACAGTAATTCCTGGATTATCTGCTATATACTTTACAGTATGAGCTTCAACAGAAGTATATATCTCTCCTGTTCCGTAATCAATCGCTTTTTTAGTTACCACATAAAAGTTTGAAACTTTATGTAATATATCTGCTGCTTCTGCGTTAGTATATTTTCTCTCCTGTACTGTTCTCACATTATCTTCCATAAAATAATACATCTCCCTAATTTTTATAAATTCCCTTTTAGTATTAAATTTTATTAAATATACAACACAGTATATAAAATGTAAAATTCATTATATATCTTGTTAGTTCAATTTGTCAATATTTTCTATTTTTTATTATAAAAATTAAGCAAATAACATAAATAATTAAAATTTCAATAATTATTTATTTAAGTTTTTATTTTAATCTTATTAACTGATA
>JAHHUE010000066.1 GCA_020024155.1 Oscillospiraceae bacterium
CAATTTATAAAGAAAATGGAGTGTATCAAAGTCTGATACACTCCATTTTGCTTTTTGGTATTTCCAAAACATCTTTATTGGGCATAGATATGATGATATATTTCTTTTTAGTTTTATTATAAATTTAATTGATAGATATTATGTTTTTTGTTTTTCGTATATATAACAAATAATAATAGATAATATTGCCATAACAATTAAAGTGAGAATACAACTGATTATACTAAAAGAAACTACAAAAACTGCTGATAAACCATTTATCAAACAATGCATCAGAATACATGGAAAATTACCATTTGAAATTTTACGAATTGTAGCGAGAGCATAGCTTAATGTAAGACACATAATTCCAAAAAGAAAGTAGTTCATATCTGCATTGCTTGTACCTTTTATAAAAAACAGAGGTAAATGCCATATCCACCAAATTATAGCAGTAAATAATGTGGCAAGATGAAAACCAAATTTTTTTTCAAGTTCAGTCTGTAAAATCATTCTCCATCCAACTTCTTCATTACCACCACAAAATAGCATCATTGGTAAAATTATAACCAACATAAAAGCAGGAGCTCCAAACTGAAATCCGTTAATTTTACACCCTAAAAAGTAGTAAATAAATACAAAAAGAATAATACATAAATATGTAAAAACGCTGTGTTTTGCATCAAATATCTGTTTGAGCCATTCTTTAAAATTGCTAATAGATTTGTTTCTTTTAAGTGTTATGTATGAAGCAACTGTTGGAGAAAAACCACCAATAAAGAAAAATATCTTTAAAAGTGGATTGTTTATTGATAAATCAAAAAATTGACTTAAAGTAACGCAAGAACCCCAACCAAAAATCATAAGTATGAAAGTAATGATTAAAAACTCATGTACAATTTTTTTATTCATATAAAAGACCTTTTTTAGTTAATCATAATATAAATAATATATATTTAATTGTCAGTAATTAAATATTATACTTATTTTATCCTAAGTTCATTCTGTCTTGGTCACCGTCAGCTTTAAACATCATAAAATTATCAGTATCACTTGTAAAGAAATAATAATCTATATTTTCTTGCAAAAGAGGATTAAGATAGTTTGGAATAATATTTGTATCAGTATCTTCTCTAAGGCTAAAACCGGCTTTTTTACCGTCTATACCAAAGCAATACATATCGCAGTATTCACAGTTGTATTGTTCCATAAGACCATCTATATGCCCATTTAATAGGCTAATATCATTAGAACAGCCAATATAATCTACAAGCCTTAAAACAAAGCCCTCATCGCTTTCGTTAACTCTAAATACAACAAGGCTTTTGCAGATATTATTATCATATAAACCAAATATTTTATATTTATAGTGAGGATAGTTAAAGTATCTTTTATTTATGTACCAATAGTCTTTATGTGGTGTTGAAGAATTAAAGTTGTTGAAATTCTCTTTTACCTCATCAATATTTTTGAACTCTTTTAAAACAGAAGTAGTGGGGCAGCATGATAATATATTTTTGTTATTAACCACAGCTATTTTGTATTCTGGCAAGTTTCTTAAACGATAGTAATGATTCATTTTATCTGGATGATACCCAAGAAAAGTGTAAAAAGGCATTGTGTTTTTGCGAATATTATTGCAGGAAATATTTTTGGCTTCTGTGAGTTCCTGCATTTTGCTCATAAGAGCAAGGCCAAGACCATTTTTACCTTTTTTTGCACACCATATTGAAATCCATATATCGCTGTTTTCTTCCTTAGAGCATTTTATATATCCACAGATAGATGCAATTTCACCATCATCTTCAAGACAGTAAAAGTTTGTCCATTCACCATCAACATAGTAATAATCAAAAAGCTGAGAGTTATTAATTAAAGGATGTTTACTACCCCAGTTTGAATTGAGAAAATCAACTATTTTATCTTTTTCTGAAAGTTTAATTCTTTTTATAACTTCGTTACTCAATTATACTGCCTCCGGTAATAGGAAGATTAACACCAGTGATATAACTAGCATCATCACTTAAAAGAAATGCCATTGCTGGCACAACATCTTTAACAGTTGCGTTTCTTTTCATTGGATGAGCAGCGGCCGCAGATTCAACTATAATATGGCTTGTTTCAGCAAGAAACTTTGTTTCTATCATACTTGGACTAATGCTGTTTACAGTGATGCCACTTGGAGCATAATCAGTTGCAAGGCTTTTCATAAGTCCAACAATAGAATTTTTTGCCATAATGTATGCTGCTGTATTTTTTGGAGGATTTGAAAGCACATAACTTGTTGCCATAAATAAAATTCTGCCATATTTAGCTTTTGCCATTTTAGGAACAATAGCTTTGCAAATTTTAACAGCACTCATAACTTGTACATTCATATCAAGCAAAAATCGTTCTTCATCAAAATTTTTAAATTTTGTGTTGATAACTCTAAGAGCAGGAAGATGTATGAAATGAGTTGGAGAGAAGTTTTTTATTTTTTCAACAAATTTGTCAGTATCTTCGCTATCAGATAAGTTTACATTAAAAAATTCTGAATCAACATTATGTTCTTTACAGAAACTTTTCAATCTTTCAAAATCACTGAAACCTTGAAGTAAAAATTTTGAATTATTATTGTTAAGTGTTTTGATAAGCTCATATCCAATATCACTTGTTGCGCCTGTTATAAGATAAATTTTGTTCATTATTCTCTCACTCCTGCCTGAATTACTGCTTTACATACTTTTTTACCATCTTGATTTGTTATATTACCCTTTATTGTAACAGTTTTAAAAGTATTGTGTATTTCGGTTATTTTGCCTGTTACAGTAAGAGTGTCACCGGGGAAAACAGGGTTTAAAAATTTTGTTTCTACACTGTGTAAAAGGCAGTGTTCACCAGGAAGATAAACCCCTGCAAGAGTAGAAAACATACTGCCAAAAAGCATACCGTGGCAAACTCTTGCTTTAAATCCGTGAGTTTGAGCATATTCACTACTTACATGAATTGGACTTACATCACCTGTAATATCAATAAATTTATCCATCATTTCTTCTGTTATAGAAACGGTAAAGCTTTCAGTTAAGCCGACAGAAAGCTCATTTAATTTATAACTGTTCATAAAAACCTCTTTAATAATTATATTTAATATATCTTATCATAAATAATAAGTAAGTTGCAATAGAACAAAAAAACAGTCCGGCAAATAATACCGGACTGTGAATAACTATTTATTAACCAACAAGTTTCATAACAAGGTCAGCCATATCGCCAACATTTGCAAGGTGGCTTACTTCATCAAGTTTAATTTTGATGTTGAATTTTTTTTCAATAGCAACCAAAAGATTGATTTGTTCAAGGCTGTCCCAATCTTCGATGTCATCAGCTGTTGTTTCGTCAGAGAGAACGATTTCATCATCGTCAAAAATGTCTCTGAAAATTGTTGTTAATTCTTCAAAAATAGCTTCTCTAGTCATAATACTTTTTAAACCTCTTCCATTTTAATAACTTCGTTTTTGTTTTTGTAATCATCAGGGATTGTGTAAGTGTATTTTTTCTCTGTTTCTGTTTCACTTACAAGGGTAAAACCAATACTTTCATAGAAATCTTTAAGGATAACATTTTTAGCAGTTGGTAGATAACTTGCATTGATTGTTGTTATACCACGTTTTATACACTGACTAATAACATAATCAAACAAGGCAAATTCAAAATGACGCTTAAATACACGGCAACTCATTACCCACAAATCAATTGTAGCAGTTTTATCTTCAACAGATGCGATAAAACAAGTTGTTATACCGTTATCACCAAATTTATCAACAAGTTTCGCATAAGCAGAAATATAATTTTCTTTATCAGATATAATTTCATCAATCTCGGATTGCGTGTATCTTCTTGTTGTAAAGTTAAATTGGTTTGTTTTATTTATAAGCTGTGTAATTCTCTCAATATGAGCAGTTGAGAAAGCATCAATTTCAGCAGTCATATTAAGGCTGAGAAGATAATCGGTATAATCGACAAAAGATGCTTCTTCCTGAGCACGCATAGCATTTTGTTTGTACATTTCATTACGCTTTGCATCATCATTTGTAAAAGCTGTAATTTCAAAAAAACCTGCACGGTCAATAGCTTTTATATATTCTTCTGGACTGTTAACTTCAGGAACAGTAACTGCAAGAGAATTTCTTACAATATCCCTTTCAACAGGGTTATCGTCTATAAATACACAGCTATCTTCACCAATATTTATTTCTTTTGCTATGTTTGCAATGTTAATATTTTTTGGTTCCCAGTTTGCCTTAAAGCAGATAAAATCTTCAATATTAAGAGGGGCTTCTTTGCGCTTTGAGAAACCTTGCTTTGCAATATCTTCTTCGTTTTTAGAACAAACATTAAGCATAATTCCAACACCAGTCAATTTTTTAAGGTATGACTGGAATTCAGTGTAGGACATACCGGCAGGCTGTTCGTTACCAATGGTAATACCTTCCACTCCGTCATCACCGATAACACCACCCCAAAGAGTGTTGTCAAGGTCACATATAACACTTTTTTTGTTTTTGCCTAAACTAGATTTGATTATTTTTGCGATGCTGAAAGTAAGTTCAGGAATTTTATCAACTGAAATTGCATATTTGTAAAGATACCAACTTTCAAGATTGAGCCAGTTATCAAGACCAGCAAGAGTTGAAAGATAGTCAATGTCATTGATAAAGAAATTTTCTGTATTATTTGCAAAATCAGCAATCATAAGGTTGAGTCTTGTGGTGTAATTTACAACACCTTGTGGAACAACAGCGTCTTTGTTGCCGTAAATGCGATAAAATGGTTTTTCAAAGTTGTTTGCAATAACAACAGCACCATAGTTAAGTGCTTTTTGATAACATGATTTGAATTTTGTGAATTCTCTTGAAAGTTTTTCCTCTACTTTTTGGGTACTGTCTGTTGGCAAAGGAAGATTTTCAAGGTTTTTACTTGTTGTGTGTATATATATGAAATCAGGCTTAAAATCTTTCAAAGAGCCGTCATCAAACATAATATCTTCATAATATCTTGCATATTGTCCTTGATAGAACACAGGTTTTATACCATAATTGAGCAAAAATAATTCCAAGATGTTTTTAATTTCACCGATTGTTGAACCACTGAGAATAGCGATTCTTTTTTCAATCAGACCATCTTTGAGTAAAAGCTCTTTTTTAAGCTTTTTCTTTTTTTGCAGAATTTCATTTGCATCAAAAGGATAATCAAAAACTGACAAAATTCAACACTCCTTATATATAGATATTTTTAACAAAGTATAACATAAAAAAGTTAAACAATCAACAAAATAAAACATATATGTTATTCAAATAACATCTAAAATTAAATATATAATATTGTTGTATATAAATTGTCACATTTTAAGTGTTGAATTTTGCAGATGAAAAAAGTATAATCATAAAGAACATCTATATTATTATAGAGAAATATGACTTATAGACCAAAATCTTCAAGACGGCTTTGTAGCTGGTTGAGAGAAGATACTTTTATACCTTTTCTCAAAAGCTCAATATCGTTTTCTGGCAAAAGATGTGTGTATATCTCATACACAACGACAGGTGTTTGTTTGTCTTCTTCAAAAACGGCAACTTTTCCACCATAGTCAGATATAATATAATTGCAGTTATCAGTGGATATATTGTCAGCTTTTTCTTTTGGAAATAAATTATAGATGCTTACCATTATTAAAATGGCACAAAATATTGTAGAAAGTGCAATAAACAGTTTTTTCATAATATAACCTCACTTTATGATTATATTTTTGCTGATTTTGCAAAAATAATACAATTTATTCTACACATATTTATTTATATATGTGAATATAAGGTAAAACTTATTAAAAGGACTATTAAATACTTCTAATCACAGAAATATATTAGAAAAAATGGATACAACTGGATAAGTTAACAAAACAACTTAATGGAAGTATGTGGAATATATTAGCTCCTTACGGTTATATTTTACTATTGCTGATTTTGCAAAAATAATACAATTTATTCAGTACATATTCATTTATGTATGTAAATGGGAGGTAATGTCTTATCAAAAAGTATGATAAAAACAACTCTGGTGTAAAAAAAACATCGGCAAAAAAATCAACACATTCAGATAAGTCAACAAAAAAACGAAAAGGTAGTGTTTGGAAAACTATTCTTTACTGGCTTGGTATGTTGTGTTGTCTTGGCGTTATGGTTGCGTCAGTCATGGCAGTTGTATTGTCTTTATATCTTGTAAAAGTTACAGAACATGATGGTGATAAACTTAACCTTAACAATGTAAAGCTTGCATACACAACAATTCTTTATTATGAAAATCCGGAATCTCCTGGAGATTACATCGAATATGAGCGTTTGCGCAATGATACAGAAAATAGAATTTGGGTTGACCTTGATAATATTTCACCATATGTTATAGATGCGTTTATAGCTGTTGAAGATAAGGATTTCTATAAACATAAAGGTATAAATCTAAAAAGAACAATAGCTGCAATGATAAATGAGTATACACCTATTAAATTGTTCTCATCAAAACAAGGTGCGTCAACAATAACACAACAGCTTGTTAAAAACCTTGTGGCAGATGACGCAAGCTCCGGTATTGACGGTGCGTTGAGAAAAGTTAGAGAAATTTACAGAGCTTATACACTTGAAAAAGCTTACAGTAAAGAAATTATCCTTGAAGCTTACCTTAATACACTTCGTCTTTCTGGTCAGTTAGGTGGTGTTCAGGCAGGTGCAAACACATATTTTGATAAAGACATTAAAGATGTTACACTTGCACAAGCAGCATCAATTGCAGCAGTTACAAAAGCACCATCATATTACAGCCCTATTGCAAAACCTGAAAATAATATTGAAAGAAGAAACGATATTCTTTACTTTATGTTGGAACAGGGTAAAATTACTCAAGAAGAGTACGACCAAGCAATTGAAGAAGAGCTTGTTATTGCAACAGACCACGAAACAGTTGCAACAAGGGAAGTAACAAGTTACTTTACAGATATGGTTATAAATCAAGTTATTACAGACTTGCAAGAAGAGTTGAACATCACAAAAGGTGAAGCAACTGATATGATTTATAATCAGGGTCTTAGAATTTTTACAACAGTAAATCCAACAGTTCAGACTGCTATGGAAAATGAATTTATAGATGAAAAAGGTGCTTTCAGCGGAAACAGCAAAAAAGAAGCAAAAGTTGTTGATAAGAAAACAGGCGAAGAACAAATTGTAACTCCGCAAGCAGCAATGGTTTCAATTGACTACGAAGGCAAAATTGTTGGCGTTGTTGGAGGATTGGGAGAAAAAACCGGTGACAGAAGTCTTAACCGTGCAATAGATTCCCGTCGTCCTATTGGTTCTACAATGAAACCTATTGGTGTTTATGCCCCAGCAATAGATTATGGCATAATAAATTATTCAACAGCCATTGAAGACAACTATTTCGATATGAGAATAGACGAAAAAACCGGTAAAGAAAAACCATGGCCAAGAAACTATAATGGTCAATATACAGAGGCAAATATTCCGGTTGTAAACGCTATTGCAAAATCACTTAATACAATCGCTGTAAAAACATTGGATATGCTTGGTGTATCAAACTCATATCATTTTGTTAAAGATACACTCCATGTAACAGGACTTGAACCATCAGATGAGGCTATTGCTCCTATGTCACTTGGTTCTGTAACAATTGGTATCTCTCCACTTGAAGTAGCAGCAGCTTACGCAATGTTTGGTAACGCAGGTAAATATACAACGCCACATTGCTACACAACCGTTGAAGATGCAGAGGGAAATGTTATTTTGGAAACAAAAGTAACAACTGTTCAAGCTATTTCAGAAGAAACAGCTTATATTATGAATAGAGCTCTTAGACAGGTTATTGTTGAGGGTACAGCAAGAGGACTTGGCACAAACAGACTGGATTCAATTGGTAAAACTGGTACAACATCAGATGACAAAGACCACTGGTTTGTAGGTCTTACACCATATTACTGCACAGCAACATGGTGGGGTTATGATGACCAAATTCCACTGACTGTTAACTACCGTACACACCCACCAACGACAGCATGGCGCAATGTTATGAATGTTGCACAGGCAAATTTACCATCAAAAAGTTTCCCAACATCAAATAATGTTGTTGTAAGAGAATTCTGTGATGACTCTGGTGACCTTGCAAGCCCAGCTTGTCCAACTAAAAAGCAAGGATATTACACAGAAGATAATATGCCTGGTGTATGTTTAATACACTAAAAAATAAAGACTGTACATGATATTTGTACAGTCTTTTCTTGTATATGAGATAAGAATATAAAATAAAAATGTGGGAATATTAACAATTAAAGAGAAGAAAATATAAAAAATTATACTTTTTTATTGAAAAATTTACAAAATTAATTTATAATAAAAATAGATAGGGGTGTTATATATGATAAGAGCTTTAT
>JAHHUE010000067.1 GCA_020024155.1 Oscillospiraceae bacterium
ACGGTATGTGTATTATCAACTCTTTAACGATGTCATGGCAAGAATTGGGTGATACGTTTAAGGATGATTGTAAATGGCTTACACAACACACCTTTTCATGTTCTTTCAATGATGTTGTTTCTTTTGTTGTTTCTATGAAATTGATTTTAATGGCAATCTTATAAGCTAAATTTAATACAGAAATAAATCGAGTGCAGATATCATATAAGATACCTGCACTTTTTATATTCTAAATATTTAAGAGCCTATTCCGTATTGTTCTTTAATACTGTTATACATTTCTTCTTTCATTTGTTCTGCTTTATCCAGTCTTTTTTTTGCAAATGAAAGTGGTATATTGGTCAAAAATATTATTAAAATTCCGCCTATAAACATATTTACAATCCATTTTATTGCAACTTTAATATTTACGCTTTTATTTTGTTCAAATAAATCATTTGTATTTAATACTTTTGCAAAGTGTTTCTCATTACAATTTGGGCACTTAAACTTTTTAGCATAGTATTTTATATCTGGCTCATTAACCAATGCTATACCTTTAAGTTTTGTTTTTTTTACACTGCTGCTTTTTGCTAATTTTACAGAATAAAATTCTTCCGGTGTAACAGTGTATTCTGTGCCCATAAGTATATCCTTTCTATATTTTACAATTTATTTGTCTTGATTATAAAGCATTATTATTTATTATGTCAATAATAAAACAAAGTCAACAAAGCCAAAACACTTTGTTGACTTTATCGCTAACTATTAGTCACATTCTTTAATTTTTCCATCTTTAATACTATAAATTCTATCTGCAATAGACATAGTTGATTCACGATGAGAAACAAGAATGATACTTCTGTTATTTTTTTGTTCTTTCAATGCTTTAAGGATAATACCTTCATTGATACTATCAACATTACTTGTTGGTTCATCAAGCAAAATAAGTTTTGAACCACTAAGAAATGCTCTTGCAAGACCAATACGCTGTTTTTCGCCAGCAGAAAGGTTATCTCCAAGACTGCCAACACTTGTTTTATATCCATCACTTAAAGTCATTATAAAGTCATGAACAGATGCCATCTTACAAGCCGTTTCAATTTCTTCTTGTGTTGCATTTGGTTTTGCAATCTTAATGTTATTTTCTATTGTGTCATCAAACAAGTATGTAGACTGGCTTACCATTGTTACATTGTCAAGAAGATTATCACTGTTGATATTATCTATATCTGTGCCATTATACAATATTTTACCGCTATCTTTTTCCCAGAATCTAAGTAGAAGTTTTAGCAATGTAGATTTACCACAGCCGGACTTACCAATTATGCCAACAATTTCGCCTTTATTTGCATACATATTTATATCTGATAAAATCTGTGTTTTATCATCATATGAGAATGAGAGATTTTCAACTTTAAGAGTTTCAAAAGCAAAATCTTTTCCATTTTCAACTGGTCTTACAGCTGGCTCTTCGTCAAGAAGGTCTAATACACGGTCGCCACTTGCAAAAGTCTGTGTAAGGTTACCAGGAAGTGCAGAAATTGCAACAACTGGACCAAAAGAACCAAATACAGTAACAACACCAATTACCATTTTGCCTATGCTTAACATTCCGTTGTCTACAAGAATGATGCCGACAACAAGTGCAATAAAAATAAATATAGAAATGCAAAGTTCTGTCAATGCAGTTGCCTTTGCGATATTCTTTTTCATTTTCTTTGTTTCAGATAGCAATAATTCTGAACGGCGATTAACTTCTGTTTCTCTTTTTTCTCCGGCATTATTAAGAACAATATCTTTAATACCTTTTATACTGTCAAGAAAATATGCACTAAAAGATGCAAATTCTCTTCTGTAAACAACACCTGATTCTTTAAGTTTGCCTGATGAAATCAAAGGTATAATAATACCAATTACAATAAATCCAAGCAAAGCAACAAGTGCAAGGTACCAGCTTGATACAATACCTACAAAAATAAATACAAATGTTGATACAACAACTGCAATACAAATTGGAGAAATTGTATGAGCATAGAAAACTTCCAATGTTTCAATGTCAGATGTTATCATTGCTATAATGCTGCCCTTTTGTTTGCTTTCAAGCTTTGCAGGGCATAAAATACGCAATGCACCAAATATTTTATCTCTGAGAACAGCCAACAATCTAAACGCAATGTAGTGATTGAAATACTGTTCAAAATATCTGAGAGCACCTCTTAAAACACCACAACCTATTGTCAAACCAATAATTAAGCCATAGGACATAGAAATTGTTTCTCCCAGTGCTTTCGCAACACCAATAGAACCAAAAACTGTTACTCCCATAGCGCATATAAAACCAAGAGAGCCATTTATAACGGCAAAAATCATTATGTAAGCCAAGCTACCTAATAAAAGGATGAGGTTTGCCATAATAGTTGCACCACTACGGCGAATTTTTACTTTCTGCATATTTCTTCCTCCATATTGTAGCCTTCTTCAAGTTCTTTTTGTGTAAAGTAAAGCTTTGCATAGCCACCATCAAGTTTTATAAGTTCCTCGTGGTTGCCACATTCGCATACTTCACCATTTTTCATAAAATATATTCTATCTGACTCTACAACATTAGCAAGTCTATGAGAAATTACAATAACCGTTTTTGTTTGTGCCAACAATTTGATGTTTTTCATTATGATGGCTTCACTCTCAATATCTATATTGCTTGTTGCCTCATCAAAAATATAAATATCTTTATTTGAAACAAGACTTATTGCAAGAGCAAGTCTTTGTCTTTGACCACCAGAAATATTTTCTGCACCTTCATTGATTACTTTATCAAGGCCACCATTTTCTTTTACAAAATCCAAAAGATTAACTTTTTCAAGCGCTGAAAAAATTTCTTTTTCAGTTGCATCATTCTTTGCAAGCATAAAATTTTGTCTTATTGTTTCGTTAAAAATATATGTATTATAGCTTACCAAAGCTAAATGTGAATAATATGCACCCCTTGAAAGGTTGTTTATTGATTTTCCATCAACTGTTACTTGACCCAATTTGCATCTGTATGCACCAAGAAGCATATTAACTGTTGTTGACTTACCACAACCGGATTCCCCAACTATTGATGTCATTGAGTGTTCTGGGAATTGCATATTTACATTTTTAAGAACATCTCTTTTACCATCATAAGAGAATGTAACATTTTCAAGTTTAAGGTCTGCTTTTTCAATATCTTCATTACCCCATTCTGGTTCGGCAGAATCCAAAAGTGTAAGAATTTTTTTACCTGCTGAAACACCGTTCATTGCAATGTGGAATGCACTGCCGAATGCACGCAAAGGAAGGAAAAAGTCAACTGCAACAAGAATTAAGAACAATGCCTGAATTGCGTCAAGTCTGCCAGATGTCATACCAATAACTGCCATTGATATACCCAAACCTGCACCACCATATGCAACCAAGTCCATAATAGTTGTACTTGCAAGCTGCATAACCAAAACTTTCATTGTGATTTTTCTGAATTGTTCTGCACTTTCGTTTATTTTGTTGTGTTGTGCTTGGTCAGCTTTAAAAATTTTTAATTCTTTAAGCCCTTGTACACTATCAAGAAAGACATCGCCCATAGAAGTGTATTTATCCCAATATTTAGCAAATATTTTTTTTGCATATTTTGATACTGCAATAATTGATACTGGAATTAATGGCACACACAATATAAGAACAAGTGCAACTCTCCAATCTATCCACACAGTTACAAAAAACAAAATAATTGGAGCAATCATTGCATAGAAAAATTGTGGAATATATGAGGAGTAGTACAAATCTAACTGTTCAATACCTTCCATTGACATCTGTGTCAATGCTGCCATACTTGCATTATCTGTGGAATTAACACCAAGTTTTACTATCTTGTTATATGTTTTTTGTCTAAGTTCTTTTTTTACATTTCTACCTAATATATCTTTTAATTTTTCTATATATATAGTGGATATGTACTTAAATATAATGCATACCACAGCAACTATACCTAAACTAATATATGTTTTTATACCTGCCCCCAAGGTAAGCATAAATAACATACCACAGACAGTTGCTGTAACTCCAATATTAGCAATAAGCTTTAATATCATAAGGGAAACTGAATAAAAAATATACTTTTTATTATTACCCAGCATTCCTAAAAGCTCTTTATCTATCATCCTTAAACCCTCTCTTTAATTGTTTTAACCCCAAATGTGAAGTACAACAAATGAATAACCCACACGCAAACAATAATAATTCTTCCAACAACAACAGAACTCATCATTATAAATCCAAAAGTCAAAAGGAGTGTTACCATTACCATTATTTTAACCTTAGTTTTAACTGTCATTCCTTCACCTTTTACATAGGATTCAAGGTTGTTTTTATAAAGTTTTGTTCCTTTAAACCAACGGTCAAGCTTTTCTGAACTTTTTGCAAAACAATATGCAGCAAGAAGCAAAAAAGGAAAGGATGGAAGAAGTGGAACAACTGCACCAATTGCACCAAGACCAACACCTATACAGCCTAATGTAACATATAACATCTTTTTAATTTTCATTTTCTTTCTCCATATTCTTTTTTTCTTTTTTTGTCGCAATTAAATGATGTATTGCTTTAACCGGATGATAAAAAATCATTCTTGGACCAGAAAATCTCATAACTTTCTGTATTTTTTCTCTCATATCTTTTTTATAGCAATGAATCTTACAATTTGAGCAAAAACTCTTTGTTTCCATAGATGGGCAGTTATCTATCCTAGTTATTGCATAATCATTCAACTGAACACATTCATCACAAAGTACACTTCCATTATGATGATTTTTCTTGCAATACAGCAATATCATTTCTGAAACCATTTTCTTTTCATTTTCTCTTTTTAACTCTAATTTATCTTTTTTACTTCTATTAAAATTGCAGAAAATCGTTCTCATATACAACTCCTGTTTATTGCAGTAATCAGTTTTGCAACATAGCAAATTTCTTTTATTTGTTAGCCAAGGCTAACTTTAATGCGCAAAAAAATGTGGCTTTTATGCCACATTTATTCACATTTTGTTTAATAAATTTTATCACTTACTTATGTTATTGTCAATGAATATATGCCGATAAAACTGTGATAATTTTGTAAATTATTTAATAATAAAAACGGATTTAATAAATTATAATCGTTATTTTATATAATATCAATATTTATTATGACATTTTATCACATAATTTTTGCTTAATATCATGTGTAATTGGTTAATATTTTCTCTTATACTGTTCATTGTTTTAATTGGATTTTTAGCATTTTGTGAATTATTTGCAGGTGCATACGAAACAATCCAAGAACAAAAAGCAATACTATATCTCCAAAAAATCATTATAATTATGATAAGACTTGTACAATCAGTGAATTTACTTATTATGTATATAGGTTTTATTTATATATAGAAGAATTTAGAGTAATACATACATTAAAAATATAGCAATAGTAGTAAACTGTCTATCACTGCTACTGCTGCATTTTTGTTTTAATTAAAATATAAAATAATCACTACTCAAAAAAACATAACTATATCAAATCTTTACAATAACATAAAATAATACTTGCATCATCACAAGAATTGTTTTCCCTTGCTGTTTTAAGCATTTCATTACAAGTTTTTTCAGTAAGTCCAAATTCATCAATAATATCTTCCATTTGGTCAATTGTTAAATAGTCATGAATACCATCAGATATAATAATTATTGGGGCTTTGTTTGTATTTACATAATTCATTTTTATTTTAAATAAATCTGATGTTCCACCACCAAAACAAGCTGTTATTTCATTCTTTCTATCAAAGTTTGATATTTCTTCTTTGTTTAACTTTCCAATTGCAATTAGAAAATTTAAAGTTGTATCATCTAACGTTAACTGCTTTAAATATTTTCCGCTTTGAATCAAATAAACACGAGTGTTTCCAATATTAAACAAACAAGTTTGCTCTTTTGAAAATAAAATTCCTGAAAGTGTTGTAGCCATACCCTTTTGCTGAATATTTCCTCTTGATAATGATATTAAATCTTCATTGATTTTTTTCATTATTTCTATGGAAATCTCTTGCAAGCATGATACTCTATCTGCCACAAAACTTGATGCAATATAACCTACATTTTGTCCGCCAACACCATCTGCAACTGCCCAAATGCCATTGTCTAATTCTGTTAAGTATCTCTGGACGACCAAGTTGCAGTTTAAAATATTCTTCTATTGCATCACGAACACGAGCAGATATTTCATTATAAGACATTTCACTTGTAACATTTGCTTCTCGTTGACCATTTTGGTTCGTTGTAAAAATGCCAAAATTGCTTGTAAAAATAATAATTGTTTCAGAAAAATAAACTGTATTTCCTTGTCCGTCAGTCATACGACCATCTTCAAGTATTTGTAAAAATTTATCCAAAATTGAAGGATGAGCTTTTTCAATTTCATCAAACAACAAAATAGAAAAAGGATTTTCTTTTACAATATTTGTAAGCTGACCACCTACTTCATAACCCACATATCCCGGAGGTGCTCCAAACAGTTTTTGGTCTCTATGGCTTTGACCATATTCGCTCATGTCAAATCTTTTGCAGCAACTTTCGGCACCAAAAAGAACTTCTGCAAGAGTTTTTGCAGTTTCTGTTTTACCTGTACCTGTTGGTCCAGCATAGAAAAGAACCCCTTTTGGTCTTATATGTGAAGAGCCTTGCAAACCTGACATTCCTGTAATTGCTCTTTTTACAACATCAAGAGTTTTTGTAATAGCATAATCCTGCCCTTTTACTCGATTTTCAAAATCTTATTTAGCATTTCTTATTGATTCCAAGTCAAGACTTTTCCAAGGATTTTCTTTTATACCATATTTATATAAATCTATAATATCGCACATATCCTTTATATGTATTTTCTCATTTTTACACAGTCTTCTTAAACCGTTAATCTCAGTAAAACTAAACCTTTCTGTTAATGCAGCAAATTTGTTTTGTATTTTTTCAAGCTCATCAAAATGTTCATTATAATAAATGATGTCTTCTAAATAAATTTCTCCCGCAAAAAAACTTGGGAAATTTGGTCCTTTTACTAATGTTTCCCTTTCTTCTTTTGATGGAAAAGAAAGTGTAATCATCTTTACATTTGAATTTTGCAAGTAAAACCATGCGGGTATGTCATTTGACTTATTTGTAATTAGTACCAGTAAATTTTTTAAAATACCGTTACTTTCAGTTTTAACATCTTTTGCATCAAGCGATGCTTGCAAAAGAACTGTAAAGCTATCAATCTCGCTTTGCTCCATTTTGTCTAGAGAAGTTATGTATCGAGATGCATAATTCATCACAATAACAGTGGCTTCCCTGTTTTGAGAAAGTGTTTTGCGAACAATATTTGCAGCTACGTCGTTCTTATTTCCGCCTTTAAAATCAGCCTTAATATATCCTTGATTTGTAGAGCTATCTGCAATTTTAGCAAAGTTTTCTAAATATCCTTCTTCGTAGTTATCATAAAATCCTCTTAAACTATCATAAAAAACGATATTTTTATACCCCATATCTTTGAAGTAAAAATGCAAATATTCAGGTAATCGAAGAATACTGCCTTTTGGTGTACTTTCATCTTATGGGTACTGATAGGAATCTAAAACATTGCCTTCTAAAATAATCAGTGGCTTAATTTTAGAAAAAATTCCAAGTTCTTTATGCCATTTTGGTATGTAGTCACTCACTCCCTTCTCCTTTCAAAAGTTAGGTCTATGTATTCCAACCGAAATTACTCCGTCCGATGTAAAAAAATTTTGAATTTTATTTGTTTGTATTTCAAAATAATCCTTATACTTTTGTTCTTTACTTTTATCTAATATATGTATTTTTTGATTTGAAGAGCCATGCATTAAAGAGTTGTCATTTAACCTTTCTATATACTCTCCATCAATCAAAACACTTATATTGTAAATCATATCACATTAAATATCTTCAAGTTTATAACCAGTGTAAACAATTATATCATCAGAAAATTCTTTAATCATATTAAGTAGCTTTTGCAACTCTTCTGCTTGATATAAAGGGGCGCCACCTGTAATAGTAAAACCGTATATATGGTGTTCCCTAACAATATTTTGTATCAATTTGAATATAATTTCTGGCTCAGTTTTATATTTGTTTTTAAATTCCCATAGCTCATGATTGCTACAATCTTTGCATCTTCTGGGACAACCACAAAACCAAATTCCAACACGCTTACCTGGTCCAAGAACTTCTACCGGATATAGCACTCTTGCTACATACATTATAAAATCCTCACTAAGAAATATGCTTCCTACTCTTGTCTGTTTCCATTCAAATTTATTCCACCAAGACCAATTTCATCTCCGCCTTGTATTTTTGTTCTTTGTGTGATTTTATTGTTATTTACATAAGTAAAATTTGTATTACTTAAATTTTCAATATATAATT
>JAHHUE010000068.1 GCA_020024155.1 Oscillospiraceae bacterium
GCGGGAGCTGGATTTGAACCAACGACCTTCGGGTTATGAGCCCGACGAGCTACCATGCTGCTCCATCCCGCGATATTTAATTTGTGTAATGTATTATATCATTCAAATATATTATTGTCAATATATATTTAATAAATATTTATAAAAATAATATAGTATAACCAGTCGAATACTTGAAAATAAAAGAGAATATTGTAGCATTATTATATATATTAAGTAAAAATGTAAATAATCTTATGTATTTATTATTAGCGTTTTATTGAAATTATGATAATTTTAAAATTAGTATAGAAATACCGAGAAGAACAATAAAGTTTTCTCGGTATTTTTTGATAAATACATTGAATAATTTTTTATAAATTTATTACAAATTAAAAACTCTGATAATTGTACATTATACTTACCAAGAGTAAGAGATAAATTTTAAATATGCTTTTAAATTTTATCACAAGTATACAAAATAAGAGTATTACTTTATATTTCGTTTTCTCTTAATCGTTCTACAATAGTTTGTTTTGAAACACTATAATAAACTATCAGTGGAACAATATAACCAATAAGTGCAAAAATAGGAGCTACAATTAAGATAGGTGTAAATGTTAGTTTATATCTAAAAAACCAGAACATTTTGCTGAGCACAGATGCAGTTAATGGACTGATTATTATAGATAATATTGCTGCAAAAACAATAGAGCATAAAGCATACAACAAACCTTCTGTTACAAGCATATTTTTCATTTGATTTCCTGTCATACCAATAGACTGCAACATAGCAAGTTCGTGTTTTCGAGTGATAATACCAGTTAAAACAGCGTTGATAAAATTTAGAACACCTACTAACCCTACAATAAATGAAAGAAGTCCACCTATAATCATAAACATAGAGCGAAAGCTTTCAAATTCTGCTACATAGATTTGTTTGCTCTCATAACCATAGCGAGGGTTTATTTTTTCTGTGTATTCTTTAAGAAAATTTTCCATAGATTCTTCGGCATAGTCATCTGTGTCAAATGCATATAACATTACATCAGATTTACCAGTAAGCTGTTGAAAAGTGTCACTGTTCATAACAAACTCATCATTACCATAATAGCGATAACATAAAGTTGAAGGCACAAGCACTAAAGCTGTAACAGTAAAGGTTTCATCGTGATATTCTGATGGTCTTTGCCAACAAGGATTTTCTCCGGCATCATCAAAACTTTCGTAAACTTCTCTGGTTTCAGGGTTATAAAATTCCCAGCTGACAGGGTAACGAAATGTTACAGTATCTCCAATTCTAGCCCAATTTGAATTAGGTAATTTCTCATTGTAATCATCGCTTAAATAGACTGCTGCAATTGCACGACTACCTGATTTATAAAGTTCAGTTAAATCACCTTCTATAACTTTAAGTCGGTCTAGGATATATTTTTCCATACCATATGTCTGTACATTTTCCATAACTCGGCCGTCACTGCTTCGTTCAGAATATTTCATTTCATAATCTACATTTTCGATGCTATCCCAACGCAGCTTGTTTTGTCTTACCCAATTTTCAGGTGCAAATTCTTTTACTAAGTCCAATTGACCATAAACTCTGCCACCATCTGTGATACCATTTTGAGAACATACATCTTCAATAACATTTTCAGGCAGAATACCTTTTTGAGTTGGCCAAGTATATAAATTATTATTAAAATATCCACCATCAGCTAAAATAAAATCACATACAGATTTATCTTGTAAATACTTATCCATATCAAAGCCGTTTGTGAATAAAGTGGTTACCTGCAATAACAGCACAGCAAGAGTAAGGCTAATAATAGTTACAAAAGTTTTGCATTTATTTCTATTTAGGTTAGATATAGCCATATTTGTAACTGAAATCTTATTTTTTCCTTTTTTAAGTTTCTTTTTACTGCAATTACCATTAGTGTATCGTACTGCATCAATAGGAGAAACTTTCGCTGCCAATCTGGCAGGACGAGCACAGGAGAGAAGTACAGTGAACAGAGAAAATACAGCGGAAATTATAAATATTAAAGGGGAAATTGATAAGGTATTTGCAACAATATTGTTTAGACGGCTCATTATAATAGGGCTGAGCCAAGCACCAATAAACCAACCACACACACAACCAAGTGGAATACCAACTAAACAAAGCATTAGAGCTTGATTGCGTAATATTGATTTGATTTGTTTTCCGGTTGTGCCAATTGTTTTAAGCAAACCATAGAAACGAATATCGTTAACTATGGAAATTTGAAATACATTATAGATAATCAAATATCCAGTAAATATGATAATCAATAGCAAAATGATTATCATAACAACTGTCATTACGTCAGCATTTTGGGATATTTGTGCTCCGGTATAACCCCAGTTTACACCAATATCTATATAATTATCTTCCGTAGATATTTCAGACTGGTAACTGTGATTTTTCAAAATAGTGTTAAGATTTTCTTCAATATGGTTGGAATTTTTAAACATCACATCAAGATTCCAACTACCAGAAATTTTATCTTTGCTAGGTAGTGATATTTCCATATCTCTGAAAACGGAATCAACTCTGCTTTCCGGAATAATTATGTGATTTGCCACTACAATAGGGTCTTTTTCCCACCATCCGCATAAAGTAAATGTTTGATAGGTTGGTTCTCCACATACATCCACTAAAATGGTAAATTCTTCACCAATTTTTGGCTCTACACCTAAAAGATTAAGAACTTCTAAATCAGTAGCAGCTTCGTTAGTGTTTTCTAATGGAAGTCTGCCTTCAATTGGGTCTAAGAACATCCAGTGAGCATCGTTTGAATTACTCCATCTTACTTCTACATGGTTTTTTCTTAGCTCTTCATTCAGTGAAAATCCTAGTATACGGCTTACGCCCCATTCTTTAATGAGAGGGTCTTCTCTAAGCTCTAAAAATTGCTCTTCTGTTAGATATTTAAAGCCACCATGAGAATAGCCACCAACTTGACGAAAATTTGACTGTTGAAATGCTTCGTTTATAGAAAGACCTACTGTAAAAAGAGCTGTGAACAAAATTGTTGTGAGAGAAATTGCTAAAATTGCAATGATGTTTCTTGTTTTGGAAGCTTTAAAGCTCTTTTTTGATAAATTTCGTATACATTGTTTGTTGGAAACACGCAACAATTTGCTCACCTCCTTACCACAATATGTCCATCTTCAATACGGATGATACGGTCTGCAAGTTGGGCGATTTCCTCATTATGGGTAATCATTACAATAGTTTGAGAAAAACGCTGACTTGTTACTTTTAAAAGACTTAATACATCTTGACTTGTTTTACTGTCTAAATTACCGGTAGGCTCATCAGCTAAGATAATTGCAGGTTTTGCAGCTAATGCACGGGCAATAGCTACACGTTGCTGTTGACCACCGGAAAGATTATTAGGAAGGTTTTGAAGTTTATTTTCCAGTCCAAGCATTTGAATTATTTCCTGAACATAAGGCTCATCAACTTGTCGTCCATCTAATTGAATAGGAAGAATTATATTTTCCATAACATTTAACACTGGTACTAAGTTGTAGTTTTGAAAAATAAACCCTATTTTTCTACGTCGAAAAATTGTAAGTTCTTCATCTTTAAGACTGGAAAGCTCTCTTCCATCAACTGTTACTGAGCCACTTGTAGGGCTATCCAACCCACCTAACATATGTAACAGAGTAGATTTGCCAGAGCCGGAAGTTCCCACAATTGCAACAAATTCTCCTTTTTTAACAGACATATTCACACTGTCTAATGCGTGGACTGCTGTTTCTCCGGTTCCATAAATCTTTTTAAGGTTTTGTACCTGTAATATATCCATATTGTTTTTCTCCTATAAAAAATCTGTGCATAGAGAGTGTTTTTCTCTACACACAGATTATAGCAAACAATTCTTTCAAGAATCTTTCCAAATGACAATCAATTCTTACAGTTTTGAAATAATTGATTTTACATATCAATCTACTACTATTTGATGCTTATAATTTAATAAAAAGCAAGTTAGTTCAATTTGCAACTGAAATTATTTATAATTTAAAGTTTTGATTAAAGTGATTTTTAACTAGACTTGTAAATTTTATAATAAAATTGCTTTAATTTGAAGACGGTAAAAACATTGAAAATACAGAGCCTTTTCCAACATCAGAAGAAACCTTGATATATCCACCTTCACTATGTAATATTTCTCTTGCCAGATAAAGTCCTATACCGACACCGTCTTGTTGAGAGCTATTATTTGAACGAAAGAAACGAGAGAATATTTTAGCTTGTTCATCTTCTAAAATTCCAATTCCGGTATCTTTAACATCAATACGAATAAATAGCTCATAAGGAGTTGCAGAGATGGACACACTGCCACTATCTGTATACTTTATAGCATTATCTACTAAATTACACAGAGCCTCTGTTGTCCATTTACTGTCAAAGTTTGCAGTTATATTTGTTGGAGTAACATTAAGTGTTAGACCTTTTTCTGTTGCTTTTGCCGTAAACTGCTGTTGTATTTGTTGGAAAATTGTATTTATCTCATTTTCTTTTGGTTGTAAAGTAATTATCCCATTTTCTAAACGAGATAATTTTACCAAAGTATCAATCAGAAATCTTAGTTTTTCTGATTGATAATGTAGGGCGTTTACATATTCTTTTGCTTCAAGAGAAAGATTTTCCTCCTGTAAAAGTTCTGTATAAAGTAATAGATTTGCAATAGGAGTTTTTGTTTGATGAGAAATATCACTAATAAGCTCTTTGATTTTATTTTTTTCCTCTGATAAACGCTGGGAAGATATAACAGATGCAGAAAGATAGTGTGAAAATTTTATTTCCAATGCAGAAAGCATACTCTCGTCAAATGTGCTTTCTTTAAAATTTCCGTCCATAGCTAATGTAAGCATATAATCCAAGGTATTGATAGTTTTTCGTGTTTTATTGCGTTCAAAAAATATTATAGCTATTGAAAAAAACAAGCAAATTATTCCAAAAATCCAACCTAAGTTATTCATGGTCATTCACCCACATATATCCTATGCCATATACAGTTTTTATGTATTTTTGTGCTTGAAGTTTATCTCTAAGTCGCTTGATAGTTACAGAAAGGGCATTTTCATCTACAAAATCTGAACCATCTGTCCATATACGGTCTACCAAAATAGCTCGTTCCATTATACGACCACGATTTTCTACTAAAAGTCTAAGTAATTTCTGTTCAGTTTTGCTAAGTTCTATGGCTGCGTTATTCACGAAAAACTGCATTTTGTCAAAGTCAAACAAAAAGCAGTCAATTTGAAAAGTATTAGAATTAACTGATTTAGAGTTTTTTCTCAGTTGTGTATTAACTCTTGCACGCAAAACCACCAAAGAAAACGGCTTAGTTATGTAGTCATCAGCTCCAAGTTCAAGTCCATTAACCACATCATCATCAGTATCATTGGCTGTTAAAAGTATTATTGGAGGGTTTTCTGATTTTTCCCTAAGTTCTCTTAACAGAGATAGACCATTTCCGTCAGGAAGATTTAAGTCTAAGATAATTAACTCAGGACTTTGACAAGATAGTTGTTCTTTTGCAGTTTTTAAATTATAGCAGGAAATAAGTTGACAATTTTCATTTTTTAATGCTTTGCATAGTCCTTGATTTAACCCTATGTCATCTTCTATAACCATAATTTGCTTCACTTAGTTTTCACCACCAAAATATATTATTAAAATCTAAATATCTATAAAATAATAATATTCTAAAAGATTTTTGATTTATTATACCATAATTATTTGGTTCAGTCTAACTAATGACATCATTTGATTTATGAAAATAAGATTATAAAAACACTAACTTGTTATTAACTAGTAATTATTTTTATGTAAAAGCCAATATAGATAAAATTATAATCATCAATATTCTATGGCATAGTTTAACAATGGACAATAAATTATATAATAAAAATAATATCACATCTAAAAATAGAAAATTATAAAGTGATATTAAAGCTGAAAACAGGGGAAATGTATAAAAAATTAGCAATAACGAAGTAAAATAAATTATTGCATAAAATAAGTACCATACAGCCATAAAATAGGACTGTATGGTACTTTGTAAAAATATCTTTAATTAAACCATCTAAAAGATATAGTTTTATTGATTATTTTGTAAATTGAGCTCTGATAGTATCAAGAATAGCTTGGCTTTCTGTTGTTGCACCGGAAATTGCATCAACATCAACATTTTGTTGTTCAACCATACTGTTAACTAATGTTTGGAATTGGTCTGAATCCATATACATTGAGTCAGCGCCGTCTTTAACTTCTACCAAAGCAAGTTTGCCTTGAGAAATTTTAACTGTCAAAGTGAATTTACCATGTTGACCTTTGATTTCAACATCATAAGAACCGTCTTTAACATCTTTGAAGAAGGAGTTAGATGCTGTTTCACCAGCTTCTAAGATTTCAACTTCTGTTGTAACTGTTGATTTACCATCAAATGCGTGTTGAGCAGCTGCTCTGCCAGAAGCGATACATTCTGAAAGGAAAACACCATTTTGATAAAGGTTAGCTACATAAGAACCTAATTCGCCAGCTTCATACAAGTTAGGGATTGGTTCATTGTTCCAGTCAAGAACTTGTGAGCTTGTGTTACGAACAGCACCACCTGTTGTAGAAACGAGAGCAGGTGTCAATTGTACTGCATAGTAAGGGCCGTTTTCGATTTTACTCATTGTTGTTATATCACGATTAAATTGAGTGTCTTTGCCAGAATCAACCATAAGGTTAAAGTCGTTAACTGTTGCTTTGATTTTTTCTGGTTCATAACCCATTTGTTTTGCCAAATCTTCAATTGAATCAGCTTTTAAAATCCAACCTTTTTCAATTTCAGCTGAGTTATCTGCTGACCATTTATAACCTTCTGTTGTAACTGGCCATGACAACCAAGGTGAGATAATTGTGTTATTTTTGCATACGCTATCATCAAAGATAAACCATACTGGAAGAGCTTCTTCGTGTGGTAAGTCTAACCATTTACCGTATTTCAAATCTTTCATATGTTGTCTATGATATGTTTTAGATTCATCAAAGAAACGGTCGCCTTCGCCATCAACTTGTAAGTAACTACCAGATGTAAATGTCATATTAAGGATAAATGAAGAATCAAAGTCTGGTGTTTTAACGCCTAACCAATAACCACCTGATTGTGTCTGGTTTTTCATGTGCCACATTTGTGCGCCAACTTTCATAAGCATCTGGATACCATCACCTGTGTTACCTGGTGTACCAGTTGTTACAACATTATCAACGCCATGGAAGTCTTTTTGCATTTGAATGTTGTTTTCATAACCACCACAAGCAAGCAATACGCCTTTGTTAGCTTTAATTTTTATTTCTTTGCCTTCACTTTTTGCAACAACGCCTAAGATAGCGTCTGTTTCAGGGTCTTGAATTAAATCAATAACTGGAGTGCTGTAAGCGATTTCTATATTTTCACGAAGTTTAGCAGCAGCGTTGAAACCATGCCAAAGTCCACCAGGCATAAATGAGCCGGAATCTTTTTGACGGATATGAGCACTTGTACCTTTGAAGTTTGAACCTGGCAAGTTACTAAATTCAACAACCAAGCTACCCCAACGGAGTGGGCCACCACCAACATAACCAACTTCAAAACCTGCGTTATCCATTGTTGCAGAAATCCAGTTGATTTGGTTAGCAAATTCGTTAGCTATCCAGCTTGAATATTCTTCTGGAATTGGGTTTGGTTCGTTCATAGCTTTGAAATATGTATGGAATGTTTCCACATCATCTTTTGCAGGAACTACAAATGTTTGGCCAGAAGCAATTGAGTTACCACCTGCCATTGCTTCTGGAAGTTTTTCCAAAACTAAAATAGAAGCATTTGTGTCAATATCGCTTGCTTCAACAGCAGCAGCTGCGCCAGCAAGACCATAACCAACTACAAGAAAATCAACTTCTCTATCCCAGTTGATAGAACTTTGTGCTGATGTGCTGCTACAACCACTTAAAGAAGTTAGCAACATAGCCATTGTTAAAAAAATTGATAATAATTTTTTCATAAATTTTTCTCCTCTTTCAAAGAATTAACACATATAATTATATGATATATTACACTAAAAAATGTCAATAATTT